>JAFGHL010000074.1 GCA_016930155.1 Dehalococcoidia bacterium
CTTATAAGTTATTTGTGTTTATTACTTATATTTTGAGGTCTCTCTTACTTTTTTCAACTCCAACCGACAAAACTGTTACTGTATCTGCGCGTTCAATAGAGATTGATGCATAGTGTAATTTATGCAGGGGGCACAATCACAGAACGTCTATTGCGCAATAGATAGAGCTATGGTAGATTTAGCCTGTAACATGTTAAGGAGGTAGTGTCATGGAAATGATGGCTAAATTCTGGTGGCTCAACCTCATACGGGGACTGCTGGCTCTGGCGCTGGGCATTATTCTGCTGGTAATGCCCGCTATCTTCTCAATCTTGCTGCTGGTGGCTTTCGTAGGCGCCTATTTTCTGGTCGACGGCATTTTCGCCCTCGTCTTCTTTTTCACCCATCCCAGGAGCAATCACAGGTGGTGGATCTTTGCAGAGGGGATAGCCGGTATATTGGCGGGAATTATAGTGTTTGTCTGGCCGGGTATGACGGCGGTGTTCCTGCTCTATTTCATTGCATTCTGGGCGTTGATAACCGGCATATTTCAGATCATTTACGCTATCGCTCAATGGAAGACCCTGCCCGGCAAGGGATGGATTTTAACCGGGGGCATACTTTCCATCATCATAGGCTGCATCCTGCTGTCCAATCCCGTGGCCGGCGCGCTGGCGCTGATGTGGGTAATAGCCTTCTACCTGGTGCTGTTCGGCATGATGCTGATAATCTTCAGCTTCGTACAACTGGGAAAGGGCAAGTCGGCTGCTCCCGCAGCAACCGCCTGAAGTTTTATTTCTACAGGAATTCATCTGCGTGGTGGGCCGGTCACCGGCCCACCATTATATTAATGTCACCCGCTGCGGCCTTACTCAAGTGCTATAATTAGCCTGAGGATGCGACATGGGGGAGGCCCTGCTCTACGACAAGCTGGATGAACAGCGGGTGCGTTGCAACGTCTGCCTGTGGCGTTGCCTGATCAATCCCGGCAAGTCGGGCGTATGCGGAGTCAGGCGGAACGAAAATGGATCTCTGCAACTGCTGAATTACGGCCTGGTATCCTCGCTGGCCGCCGATCCCATTGAGAAAAAGCCCCTTTTCCATTTTTTTCCCGGCAGCTCCGTGCTCTCGTTCGGCACGATCGGCTGCAATTTCCACTGCATCCATTGCCAGAACTGGGAGATCGCCTGCATCGAAGATCCCGGCACAGCCATGAAGGGCCTGCGGGAGATATCTCCCCAGGATGCCGTCAAGATAGCCGTTAAAAACGGCTGCGCAGGCCTTGCCTGGACCTATAACGAGCCAACCGTCTGGTTTGAATACACGCTGGATTCGGCCAGGATGGCCCACGAAAATGGCCTGTATTCGGTGTATGTAACCAACGGCTATATGACTCCGGAGGCCCTGGATATGCTCGGTCCCTATCTGGATGCCTGGCGCGTCGATATCAAGGGCTTCTCCGACAAACTCTATCGCGACCTGGCGAAGGTCGGGCACTGGCGAAAAATACTGGAAGTCGCCGAGAGGGCCAGGCATAAATGGAATATGCACGTGGAGGTCGTGACCAACGTCATACCGTCCATGAACGACGATGATAAGCAGCTCAAGGCGATAGCGGGCTGGATCCGGGAGGCGCTGGGTGAGCTTACGCCCTGGCATGTCACGCGCTTCCATCCCCATCGCCGGCTGTCTCATCTTCAGCCGACCGGGCTGGCGGTGCTGGAAAGAGCGCATGATATCGGGCGGGCGGCGGGCCTGCGCTTCGTCTATCTGGGTAATGTGCCGGGGCACGCATACGAGAACACGGTCTGCTATCAGTGCGGTGCGCTGGCAATTGAGCGCAGGGGATACTCAATCAGACTGAAAGCGGTCAAGGATTCCTGCTGCGCCGTCTGCGGGGCTGACCTGAATATCAGGACCAGTATAAGGGGGTGAGAGAATGACCAGGCAAGCTGCCGTGGCCGGCCAGTTCTACCCGGGCCGGCCGGGGGAACTGAGGGACATGATCGGTGAAATGACCGATCCCAGTGCGGCGAGGAAAGAGGTCGTCGGTGTCGTATCGCCTCACGCAGGTTTTATATACTCCGGCCCCGTGGCGGGCGCGGTATTTTCGCGAATAAAATTCACGAACACTTTTATTATCATCGGTCCGAACCATCGGGGACTGGGCAAACCGCTGAGCATAACTACGGGTGGCAGCTGGAGCACGCCGCTGGGTGAGGTCCCGATAGACTCCGGGCTGGCAAAGGGCATACTGGCCGCCTCGGAAGGGCTTGAAGAGGATACCCTGGCTCATCGCTATGAGCATTCTCTGGAGGTGCAGGTGCCGTTCCTGCAATATTTCAAGCCGGATGTGAAGTTAGTGCCCATCGTGCTGGCTCAGGCTGCGCCGCAGGTTTACCGGGGGATAGGACGCTCTATAGCCGATACGCTTAAATCCAGGAAGGAGGCAGCGGTGATAGTGGCCAGCAGCGATATGACGCACTACGAGCCGCATGAGAGCGCGAAGGCCAAGGATAAGAAGGCTATTGAAGCTATTCTGAGTCTGGATGCGGACGAGCTTGTCAGGCGCATCGGCAAATATGATATCAGCATGTGCGGCTATGCCCCCGTCATCAGCCTGATTGCAGCGGCGCTCGAGATGGGCGCACACAAAGCGGAGCTGGTCAAATACCAGACCAGCGGCGATACTTCGGGGGACTATAGCAGTGTGGTGGGGTACGCGGGAATAATAATCGGCAGATAAGAGGTATAAAATGAAGCAAGAGATGCATCCGTTGGCAAAGCTGGCCAGAAAGGCAGTGGAGGATTACGTCAACGGCCGCCGCATGGTGGAGCCGGATGAGCTTGCTCCCGAAATGAAGGAGCGGGCCGGTGTGTTCGTCTCGCTCAAGAAGCGAGGCCAGTTGCGCGGCTGCATCGGCACTTTCGAGCCGACTCAGCCCAGCGTGGCGCAGGAGATAATTCAGAATGCCATCTCTTCGGCGACCGGGGACCCTCGCTTCAGTCCGGTCAGGCCTGACGAATTAAAGGATATTGAATACAGTGTCGATGTGCTGACTTCTCCCCAGCCGGTGGAAGATAAGGCGCAGCTGGATGCGAAGAAGTACGGCGTAATAGTCGAGGCCGGGCGCCGCCGCGGCCTGCTGCTGCCCGACCTCGAAGGTGTGGACAGCGTGGATATGCAGATAGACATCTGCCGACAGAAGGCCGGCATATCCCCGGCGGAGCCGGTCAAACTCTATCGTTTCCAGGTCAGACGATACAGGTAACAAAGCGGTTGCCATACCCGCAGCTATCTGTTAAGGTATATATCAGAAATATGAAGCTGGTTGTAATAGGTATCGGAGATTGCGGCTGCAATATAGCCGCGGAGTTCGTCAGGCTGGGCCAGCGTGCCAGGGCGGAGACCGGCGTGGATGTGATAGTGAGGTCATACGCCATTAATGACGATGTGGCCGGATTGTCGGCACTGCGCAAGGTGGGGGATAAGCTGCTTACCATTCAGGTGCCTGCCGCAGCCGCTGCGGGCAGGGAAACCGAGGTGGGGGCGGAGTTGATGCGCGCCAACGGCGACCGCATTATAGCCACCATGCGCGCGGGTGAATTTTTCGAAACCGACGCATTCATGCTGGTGGCCTCCAGCGCGGGCTGTGTGGGCTCAGGCGGCATATCGATTCTGGCCAGGAAGCTGAAGGAACGCTATGTCAATAAACCCGTCTATGCATTGATCGTTTTGCCGTCGACCGCCGAGGGCAACGTGCCTTCCGGCGTATACAATACAGCGCTCTGCCTGAAGTCCATCGATAAAGCAGCCGACGCGGTTTTCCTTTTCGACAACGAGAAGGTCATGTCCGAGGCCAGCGTGAAGTCGGCCGCGGGCAACGACGCTCTCAACAGGGAGATCGTATCGCCCTTCTTCGACCTGCTGCGCGCCAGCGAGAAGGTGGACCCCAGATTCCTGGGCACCAGCAACATCGGCATCGGCGACATCATCCAATCGCTCAACGGCTGGAGCGCCATCGGCTACGGCCGGGCGCAGATCTCGCCGGCGGGGTTGACTCTTTTCAGGCGGGGAGACCACTTCGAGAGCAAGGGCGAGGAGACAATCAAGGCCATGGAGGCCCTCAGCTCCGCCCTCAGCCACTTCTCGATACAGTGCAGGCTGGAGGATGCCCGCAAGGCATTGTATCTACTGTGTGTGCCCGGCAAGAACGCCAACATTAATATGACGCGCTCGGTGGGCAATCGTATGCGCGAATTGACCAATAACGGAGAGGTACGGGGAGGCGACTTTTACGGCGTGAAGGACCATGCGGCGGTGACTTTAATAGCCTCGCGCATCACGTACCTTGATAAGGTCAAAGACTATTACGAGAGGGCCTCGGCGCAAGTCGAGGAACTCAAGAAGAAAGAGACGCAGGAGCCATGACCCTCTTCGACCTCGGCTCGCCCGGCCTGAAGGGGGATAAAGGCGCCGGGCCGGAGCAGGGTTCACTTTCAAATGATTCCATGCCGCTGGCTGCGCGCATGCGACCTCGCAATTTCGCAGAGTACGTGGGTCAGCAGCACATCATCGGCGAGGGGAAGGTCTTGCGACGGGCCATAGAATCGGACCAGCTCCCATCCATCATATTATGGGGTCCGCCCGGCAGCGGCAAGACCACGCTGGCCCAGGTAATAGCCAATGTATCCAGCTCATTTTTCGTCCCTATGAGCGCCGTGACCGCGGGTGTGGCCGACCTCAGGCGGGTCATCGACGAGGCCAGACGCAGGCGCAGACAGACGGGACAGCGCACGATACTCTTTATTGACGAGATACACCGCTTCAACAAAGGCCAGCAGGACGCCGTCCTGCCCTACGTTGAGAACGGCGAGGTCACCTTTATCGGCGCCACCACTGAAAACCCGTCGTTCGAAGTTATTTCGGCGCTGCTCTCGCGCTGCCGTGTTTACACGCTCAATGCGTTGTCCGATGAGGAGATCGACACCATCGTACAAAGGGCGCTTGCGGATGACGAGAACGGGCTGGCCGGGCTCGAGATAAAGCTTGCCGATGACGCCCGCCGGACGCTGGTCACCATGGCCAACGGCGATGCGCGTGTCGCCCTCAATGCCCTTGAGATGGCCGGGCAGGCGGTCAAGCCCGGCGCGGACGGGCAGCGTAATGTGGAGCTGAAGGATATCGAGGAGTCCCTGCAGAAGCGCGCCCTGCTGTATGACAAGGCCGGGGAGCAGCACTATGACCTTATATCGGCGCTGCATAAGACATTGCGCGGATCGGATCCCGACGCGGCTTTATACTGGCTGGGACGCATGCTGGAGGCGGGGGAGGACCCGCTCTACATCGTGCGGCGGCTAATACGCTTCGCCTCGGAGGATGTGGGCATGGCCGATCCCCAGGCGCTGGTCGTCTGCGTGGCGGCCCAGCAGGCCGTGCACTTCATAGGATTGCCTGAAGGCAACCTGGCGCTGGCCCAGGCAGTGGTCTATCTGGCCACCGCGCCTAAAAGCAATTCCCTCTACACGGCATATGGACGGGTGCAGAAGGACGTGGAGACAACGCGTAACGATCCCGTGCCGCTGCACCTGCGCAACGCCCCCACCGGCCTGATGAAGAACCTGGGCTACGGCAAGGGCTACAAGTACGCCCATGAGTATGAGGGGCATTTCGTGGAGCAGCAGAACCTGCCGGACTCCATGAAGGGCAAGCGGTTTTATTTTCCCTCGGAGCAGGGGTTTGAGAAGACTATTCTGGCCAGGCTTAAAATATGGTGGGGGGCGAGGATGGAGAAGAAAGAGTGAAGCCGCAACAGATCGTCTTCCCCTGCGGCGAGATCAAACTGGAGGGGCTTTTTTACAGCGTCGAGGCCAGTGGTTCGGCGCCGGCGGTCGTTGTCTGCCATCCTCATCCTCTTTACGGCGGCACGATGCATAATAACGTTACCTACGCCATCGCCGATGCTCTTGTGAAATCTGGCATCACTGCGCTGCTGTTTAATTTCAGGGGTGTAGGCAGGAGCCAGGGCAGCTATGGCGGGGGAATCGAGGAGCAGCAGGATGTAAAGGCTGCGCTGGACTGGCTGGGATCGGCGAAGGGCGTGGATGGAGACAGGCTGGGCCTGGCCGGTTACTCATTCGGCGCCGGAGTGGCTTTCCCGGTCGGCTGTGGCGACGCCAGGGTGAAGGCTATAGCGCTGGTGTCCCCCTACTTCGAGAGCTCACCTGTTTCGTTATTCAAAGGCTGTCTGAAGCCCAAGCTTTTAATGGGCGGCAGCCAGGATGACATGGTGCCGCCCGGGGACGTCGAAGCGTATGGGAGAGAGGCAGCGGAGCCTGGAAAGTGCGAGATTATCAAAGGACCCGACCATTTCTGGGGAGGCTATGAAGGGGCCATGGCCGAGAAGGTCGCGGGCTTTTTCAAAGATAATCTGTAGGGGCGGGTTTTCAAACCCGCCCGAATAGGGCGCAGCTAAAGCAACGCCCCTACTGTGCGTCCCTACTGTATATATCCTTTGCTCTGCATATATCTTATACTGGCCCGGGCATCTTCGACCTGCTGGGCATCTTGGGACAGCTCGATTACCTTCTCCAGGTCGGCTGCCAGCAGGGTATAGTAACCCGGATTCTTGGTCTGCTGGGCCAGTATGTCATAAGCTGCGGCGCGATTGATATAGTTTTCGGGGATGGTAGGATCGATTTCAATCGCTTTGTTTATTGATGCAAGCCCGTTTTCGATATCGGCATTTGTTACAAGTATTTCGCCCAGTGTCCCATGTTTAAGGGCTGATTGAGGGTCGAGTTCAACCGCTTTTTGAGCGTCCTCCACCGCATCGTTGAGCAATTGCTTGCCACGTTTGGAGATCGCTCTTTCCAGATACATGCTGGACAGGTCGACATGGAACGGGTCCCCCGTTATTACGGGAGCATTCGAACTTGATGCCAGCGCCAGGGCGCGGTTCAGGTCATCTATGGCTTTGTCATAATCCTGGTTGGCGTTATTCAGATTGCCTCTGTATAAATAGGCCATCGGGTCACTGTCATCCAGCTCAACGGCCTTATTCAAATCCGATATGGCATTCTGCGGATCCTTAAGGACTATATAGACAAGCCCGCGCATCTTGTAAGCCTCGGCCATATCGGGATCGAGTTCCATAGCCATGTTGAAATCGGTTATGGCCTGTGAGAAACTGGCGTCGTTTACATTCACCTTGCCTCGGTAATTGTAAGCCGGGGCCAGGTTGGGGTTGATGGCCAGCGCAGCATCCATGTCGGCCAGCGCGTTCTTCATATCGCCTCTGGCATAGTAGGCTACGCCGCGATTGTAATAGGCGTCGTACAATTTGGGGTTAAGATCAATAGCCTTGCCGGCAGATTCTATAGCCTTATCCCACTGGTGGTTTTGCACATACAGCCAGCTCAAATTGGTGAAGGCCATGACGGCCCTGGGATCGAGTAAAACGGTCTTATCCAGGTCGGCGATGGCCTGCTCGTATTTCTCTTTGGCCAGGTAGGCGAAAGCGCGATTCTGGTAGTTATCCGCCCGGCTGGGATCGAGTTGTATAGCCTTGCTCAGGTCGGCGATAGCCAGGTCCCATTCCGCCCTGGCGTTGTAGACGGCGCCGCGGTGCGTATAGGCGGCTACAAGGTTGGGATTGCTTTCTATGGCTTTAGTATATTCAGCGATGGCCTCCACGAACTGGCCCCGGTCGTAGTATGTATCCCCCTGATTGAGGTATTCAGCGCTTTGATCGCCGCAGGACATAAGCACCAGGGAGGCTGCAATAATCAGAGCTATCAGGCTTCCAATTCTACTCATAGGGTAGACACCTTCCTGTTAATAAACTTCGCAGTGTTGCGCCGGGGATACGCCGGCCTCCAGGGCAGGCGCGCATAATTTATATAGCATAGCAAATTATTGCTTTCATTGGGAAAAACGATCGGAGCAACTATACGATGGGCAGCTTTTTGGAGGCGACAAGATCATCGATCCGCCGCCGGAGCTCTTCCAGCGTACCTGAATTGTCTATTTTATAGTCCGCCATGGCCTCCGCTTTGTTGATCTGGAATTCCTGCTCCTCGTTCCTGTCCTGCTCCTGGAAAGCCGCGAGGGTCGGGGGGTCGCGCCGCTCGCCGCGCAGCCTTACACGCTCAAAGCGTATAGCGGGATCCTTGATATCCACCCTGACCAGTATAAAACCGTCGCCGAACATCTCCTTCATGACGGCCACATCGTCCGGCGATCTCACGCCGCTGATACCTGCTACCTTCCAGCCCCGTTTCTGTATCTCCTGGCCTGCCATGCGAACAAAACAGCCCCTGCCCATCTCGGTAAAGCAGCGCTTTGAAATGGCGGAGAGGTTCTCGCGGGTACCCTCCAGGCCTTCTTCTCTGGCTATTTGCCGCACCATATCGCCTGTGGAGATATAGGGCACACCGTACCTGTTGCGCAGGTACTTGAGCACCTCGTCCTTACCCGAGCCGATATCGCCCACAACACCTATGACTTTCATCTGAAGCTTATATTAACATGCGGTAGGGGTTTAGTGGTAGCGGAAAGCTTTCTGATTTTTCACGACGTTATTAATTTGTGTATGTGCCATGGGCGGGGGCTTTGCGAACGTCCTTCCAATATAAATTTTTACAACACACATAAATTGCATAACCTAGTATATACTTACATATATAACTTGACATTAGCATATTTAGGGTGTATAGTGGAGATATAATATTTCAAAGAGGTATTAAAATGGACGAATTTAATCTTCCTAATGTATTAACGCCAGATGAAATAGCAAGTTATCTTAAAGTGGATGTTAAGATGGTATTGAAGGAGATGGAGATTGGAAATTTGCGTGGATTTAAAATAGGTCTTGAATGGCGTTCCACTGACACTGACATACTGCAATATATTAATAGCATGCAAGACTCGATCATGAGATCCAAATCTCCCTCGGGGCGCCAGATTAATAGGGAAGATAGAACTGATTTTGTCGAAATTGGTGCTTTTGATTATCAATGGCCAAAGTCAAAAGAGCATTTTGAGAAAGGATACGAAGCCACAAAATTGATCGGAAGTCGCAGTTACACTTTCAAAATCGGCTTTACTGATCGTGAAGCGGCTGGGAGGATGCGGAGGCGAATTGTAGTATGGAGAGACAATTGGCCTTTGGTTGAATTCGCCGGCGGCGATACCTATGAATCGGATGGCTTACTTGCCAGCATAGTAAAACTCAAAAACGGAAAACAGCTCCGTCCATCTGAAAAAATACCAGAAGAATATAATGGCTTTCGCACTGCAAGATATAATTCCATAATACAAGGTCCATATGCCAGTCGTAATATGGCAATTGTCGTAGCTTCAGATGATTTGGAATCTATGCTACGTCATGCGATTATACGCGGGAGGCAAAAAAATCTCATTTAATTGCTATTCGAGATAATAGCGGATATGATAAAAATTAGTTTATGCGATACGCATAAATGAACAGATAGATATTTATATGATTATTTATAATGTGCATTAGTGTCGAAGAAAAGGAATTACAAGTTCATCTTATAAAGCTGCGATAAGGGGAGGTTAAAATGACCGTCCTTAATGATGAGAATGCTAGAGAATTGTGTTTTAAGTTGCTCAATTCCGAATCCGAAGAAGATGTTGTGGGAGTCCTACAAAAGTGGAAATTTTGGGAGGATATTTCAAGCTGGAAGCCATATGGCAATGTACCCAATAATCGTGGAATAGTTCATAATCAACAAAGTTCGCCCGTTGCTGCGCTAGTCGAAAAAATAGTCAATTCAATAGATGCCGTTCTCACTGGCAAATGTTATGCACAAGGATTAGAACCAACAGACGATAAAGCTCCCATAACAATGCAGGCTGCAGTTCAGCAGTTATTTCAGGTTAAAGATGGAAGCATAGAAAAACTGAGCGCTATACAACGAACGGAACTCGCAGAATTAATTATTTTAATAGCCACTGGAACTAAAGATGCTCCTAATTATGTTCTCATTGACCAAGGTGAGGGACAAAGTCCAGACAAATTTGAAACCACGTTTGTTTCCCTATTACGAGATAATAAGACGCGTATTCCTTTTGTGCAGGGAAAATATAACATGGGAGGAACTGGCGTCCTTCAGTTTTCCGGAAAATACAGTTTCCAGCTTATTATTTCGAAACGCCAATTTGGGATAAGCAAACCTGAATCACAATGGGATAATAAGTGGGGATTTACTCTAACTAGGCGTCTTGAACCTGATACAAATCAGCCACAATCTAGCTACGTATTTCTGGCGCCTAATAATACTATTCCTTTCTTTAGCAACGATTCCTTGGAATTATTGCCAGGTAAATATCCATATGCGCACGTGTTACCAATTCAATTTGGTACATGCATAAAGATGTGGAATTATAAGTTACCGGGACGTCTTAAAACTCTTGCTACGCTTGATCTTCGTTGGGCACTTGAACGGTATTTACAGAATCCTGCTCTACCGATCCGTGTATCAGAACGCAGGCAAGGATACAAGGCACATTACTATGACACGACCATCTCTGGAATGTTGACTGTTATTGCAGACAATCCACACGATATAGAACCTGGATTTGATACCGGAAGCCCTCTAAACGTGCCAGGCATCGGCCATCTTGAATTAAGACTATTGGTTCTTAAAGATGAAGTAGGAGATAAGAAATATGCCACAGGTGTATTTTTTAATGTGAATGGTCAGCTGCACGGTGAATTAGGGAAAGATTTTATTTCGAGAAAGGCTAATTTGGACTATATAGCCGATAGTATGATGGTAATAATAGATTGTACGCAATTACCAACGACAGCACGCGAAAACTTATTCATGGGTTCAAGGGACCGCATGAGCCAGTGCGAAGAAAGGCAGGCCATAGAATCGACTATTGGCGAATATTTGAAAGATCATCCAGGTTTGAGGCAATTGAATGCATTACGAAGGCAGAATAGAACAGCTGCCGCCATAAATGACGAACATACATCCGAAATATTTAAGGAACTTGTGAAAGTTGATCCCACACTCGGAGCGCTGTTTGGAAAAGGAAAAATATTAAAGCTGCCTACAGGTTCAATTCCAGAGACTATTCCGTTTGGAGGAAAGAAATTTCCGACTTTTTTCAGAATATTTCATGAACCGAAGGGCGGTCTAATAAAGATGTGTCCTAAAAATCGTACATGTCGTGTTGAGTTCGAGACTGATGCTTCAAATGATTATTTCTCTCGAATAGGAGAACGAGGATATTTTAATGTGAAAGGTGTTATCGTCCCAGTATCGAGCGTCCATCTTTGGAATGGAAAAGCAACTGTTCGTTTTGCACCTCCAACTGGGGCTATGGAAGGTGATCGATATTCCATACAAGTGGAGGTTTCCGACTTGTCACGGGTAGATCCATTTTGTTCACAATTTATACTGGAGGTAGAACAAGATGCCATGCCTTTGCCAAGCGGCGGTTCTTCAACTCCTCCCGGATCAAGACTTTCTGGTATCCCCAATGTCGTTGAAATAAGAATGGACCAATGGGCTATTAATAAATTCGACGAGAATACCGCTCTGGAGATTAAGCGGGCAGCCGACGATCAATTGGATTTCTTAGTCAATATGGATAATATATATTTAAAGAATGAAATAGCTCGGCGGAAAACCACAGAAAAAAGGCTCATTGAATACTATTTCAAATATGGATTAAGCCTTTTATCTTTAGGGATGTTGCATATGAAACAATATTCATCAGACAATATTGAATTATCGGGCGAGAACGTGGATGAAGGGGAAACAGAATGGCCCCCAGAGGTTGTGAGAAATGAGATTGGGGCCGCGTGCCGGGGCGCTGCTGTAACAATCATTCCAATTATAATACAGCTTGGGAAAATACCGTCGAAGACGTTACCATGAATTACGAACCATGTTTGGTGATCCATCGAATTTGACTCGGTGAATCATTAACAGTTCGCGACTAGACAACTGTTTCTCGTGATAATAGGTGTACCATCGCCGATTCGGTACTGTTCTACTAACTGTTTCAGATACATTGGCATTAGGAAAATTTAATAATTCATAGCCTGCCATGTCCATCATAGAAAGATATTGGGCCTTCACTGAATCTTCATCTGGGAAAGCGACGAGTTGGACTACGATGGCGTTGGATGTAATAAGTTTTCGCAAGTTCAAAAACACTTGAAATATATTTTGAAAATAGTATTCCAATCCTCTTTGCGAGCGACTTCCCATTGTGTAATATGACGGCCCATGACCATCTTTTATTGAAGCTAGAGAATAATGTGCGGTAGTCTCACGTCTGCCAAGGATCTGCCACTTATTGTATAAAACATGGATGTTAGGATATGGTGGCGAAGTCAGCACAAGTGACGGTTTGATAGGTGCTAAGTCTTGGATCTTATCTACAATGGAGCTATCAGAGGAACCCAGAAATAATTGACGCATGGAACTAATCTTGTATTTCGGGATATTGTTCGACTGCACTAATTCTACAAAATCATTAATTCCTTCAACCATATTGTCGAGCAACTGAATAAAAGTGGCTTTAACTTTTGTAAGGCTAGGTATGCTCGATTGGCAATCTAACATCAACTGGCCTGTTCTGATGATTGCACATTTCGCAAATCTTCGCTGTCGTGCAAATCTCAAATTAGAGGCCATATCAGTTGCCATCAAAAGAAACCACGCTATGTTAGGCGGTATGTTTTTAAATACATCCTCCTGGTAACGAATATTAGCCGTGGTATCACGAGGGTCCAACTCCATCACTTTCTCGGCCCATTCAGCAATGGAACATATATCTTGTTTGCTAAGTGGTGTAGTCTTCACGAGAGATGTAAAATAGGCTAACGAGTTTATGTCTATACCGATTGCACGACGACCCAGCGCAAGGGATTCGACAATTGTAGTACCACCTCCGACAAATGGATCGATTACGCAATCCTTGGATTTTGTGAAGGCCAGTATAGCCTCGCGTGCGAACTCTGGACTGAATCTAGCCGGGTATCGATAAAAATTATGGGTTAAACCCTTGACTGGCTTGTCTGATACTACAGCTTGTTTTAAGGCATTTGGAATTTCTATTTGGTAACTTTCATGACAACATGACCGATTGCTAGTGGACAAAGATGTACGATGCATGTTGACAATATAATACAATGGGGCACCTAAAATTGCTAAACTGATTATTTCTTGGCCTTGCTTGTCTGCTCATTAGCCATTCGCTTCATTTCATCAAATTCAGCATCGCCAGGTGTAATGACTTTCACACATACACTAGGAATCATTTGATGGAGGATATTATCGGATATTGCGGCAGATAGATTATTAATTATCTCAAGTTTTAGAGGAGCCTTCGAAAGTTGAAGGACATAAAATGCCTCGTCAAAAGCCCTGTATTGTTCTTTTGTTTTGTCTTTAACCGCAGTCGTTCCACCGGTCTTCTTGTCATAAGCAAGCCGTTGCAGGACTGATTGAAATCGTTGAGCACTTTCACTTAAGGTTAATTCGGCACTTTGTACTGGCGTTAAAGCATCCTTTATCAAAGCCCGTATATAAGTCGAAGGCCCCATACCCTTAGAAGAGGCAAGATCGCGCAGGTGTGTTAATTCCTCTCCAGTCAAGCGAATTGTTAGAAATGATGAGCGTTTCTGCTTCTCCTTCTGGATTTCAGCGGTATAGCCTTCAGCAAGGGGGCTATGGGTTTTCCAATATTTATCCTCATCGACAACGTTGTCGAATTTGGGATTTGGATAAATCTTTTTTTTCTCTTTCATATCAATCACTAACTTTTCTTCAATTTGTAATTGTGTTTTTCGCTTCCTGTCACGCAGTATGCCGTTACTGGTTAAAAATGTAACACAATGTAACACATCATGCAATTATTTAGCATGTTTGGAATTTTTCTCTGCAAACATAGTAGAATAACCGGACTGTCAAACGGAAGGAGGCATTCTTTGGACGTCATCGATGCCATCAACAGTCGCAGGAGCATACGCGGATTCAGGAAGGGCCCGGTGCCCAAAGAGATCATACACAAGGTGCTGGAGGCTGCGGTGCGCGCACCGTCCGGCATGAACACACAACCATGGGAGTTCGTGGTGGCCACCGGCAAGGTGCTGGACGATATACGCGAGGAGTGCGGCAGGCTGTTTAACGAGCATACCATTCCCACCAACGACATGCTGCGCAATCCATACGAGGGCATCTACCGGCAGCGCCAGGTTGACCTGGCTATCGAGATATTCAAGATCGTGGGCATAAAACGCGAGGATAAGGAGGCGCGGCATAAATGGATGCTGCGCGGTATTCGCTTCTTCGAATCCCCCTGCCAGATCGTGATCTGCGCCGATAAGGAGATGCATTATCATCTGGATATGCTTGGAATCGGCGGGGTCTGCCAGACTATTGCCCTGGCCGCCATGGAGTACGGCCTGGCGACCTGCATCGCCGACCAGGGCATCCTGTACGACCAGGTGTGGCGGAAATACGCGAAAATCCCCGACACGAAAAGGCTGGTGGCCGGTATCACCATCGGCTACGCCGATCCCGATTTTCCCGTCAATGACATGGTCACACCGCGCGAGCCGGTGGACAAGATAACCACCTGGGTGGGGTTCTGACTCGCTTTTAATAAACAGGGAGGTTGAGAAATGGGCGATACTAATATTCTGTCGGAGATAGGTCCGCAGCAGGTAAAGGAGGCCTTTGCCTTCACCGACGAGGTAGTGGAGGGATACCCGAACCGCCTGACCGGCACCGAGTCCTGCCATAAGGCCGGCCGCAGGATAGCCCGGGAATTCGAGAAATTCTGCGATCCCGGCTCGGTCAAGATCGAGGAGATCACCACGCACCCCCTCAGCTTTCTCAAGTATATCCCCGGCATGGTTGTGCTCTATTTCGCCTGCATGCTGCTGTGGTATTTCGTCCCCTCCCTGGTCTGGATTTCCTTCGCCGGCCTGGCGCTGGGCATTTTCGTCTTCTACGGGCAGTTTGTGAGGTACTGGCACCTGCTGGACCCTCTGTTCCCCAAAGCTAAAGGCTATAATGTCTACGGCTCAATCGAGCCGTCTGGCGAGGTCAGGCAGCAGGTCATCGTCTCGGCCCATCATGATGCCGCGTATGTCTTTCAGATACTGGATCGACTGCCCAAGCTTTATTCACCGCTGCTGGCCGGGGGCGTACTGCTGCTGGTCGTCGGCCTGCTGGTAACGCTGGCAGCCGGCGTGCTGCTTTGCTTCGGCATCACCCTTCCTCAGTGGGTGGCGTTGGTGTTGATCATACTGGGCGTCTTTGAGATTCCTTTCCTGTTCTTCACCACCGGCCAGGTGGCGCCGGGAGCGGGCGACAACATGATAGCCGTGGCCATCGCAGCCGGCATCGGCCGGCTTTTCGGCGATGCCAGGAAAGCGGGACACAATCCACTCAAGCACACCCGGCTGATCGTTCTTTCCTTCGATGCCGAGGAGTGCGGATTGCGCGGCGCCCGCGCCTGGATTAAACGCCATCTGGAGGAGCTGAAGAAAACAAAGACCTACGCGCTCAACATGGATACGATATACAAGCTCAAGAGCCTCAACTTCTTCGACGCCGACCTTAACTCGATCGTACCACTCTCGAAGGAGATGGCGCAGCAATGTGTGGATATCGCCGGGGATCTGGGCTACAGCGCATTCGTCTCGCGCATGTCGCCCGGCGGCGGCAGCACCGACGCCGCAGCCTTCGGAGAGGTCGGCATCGAAGCTACTAATTTGTGCGCCATGAGCTTTATGGTCAAGGACTATGACCAGAACTGGGTGTATCACACACATAATGATTTCAGCAAATATATCGAGTCCGAAGCTGTGGAGGCCTCGCTCAAGGTCGTTCGAGAGTATATACTGAGGAAAGATTCAGGCTCGTAAATTGTCCTTCTGTTTACATGAGTAATACTGAGTATTCCGGTAACATCAGAAATCTGCTTTATCCGCGCTCCGTCGCTGTAGCCGGCGCCTCGGCCAGCCCGGACAAGTTCGGTCATCGCGTGCTCTTCAACATAGTCCACAACGGTTTTAAAGGTCTTATTTATCCTGTCAATCCTCGCGAAAGCAGTGTGCTGGGATTGGAGGCCTTTTCATCAGTAGCGGATATACCGGGGGAGGTCGACCTGGCCGTCGTCACTGTGCCGCCGGTGGGCGTAAAGCAGATCATCCGGGACTGTATACAAAAAGGTGTGAAAGCGGTCATCGTGATCACCTCCGGTTTCTCCGAGATTGGAGGCCATGGAGCGGTTCTTGAAGCTGAAATAAGCGAGATGGCACGTAGTGCGGGACTGGCGCTGGCCGGTCCCAACTGTGTGGGGCTTGTCAGCACGCATGCTGATCTCTATTGCCACATGATGCCTTTCTATCCCAACCGGGGTCCGGTGGCCATCGTGGCGCAGAGCGGCAGCGTGGCGGACATGATAGCCAGCCGGCTGGGCGACCATGGCCTGGGCACAAGCCATCTTATCAGCGCCGGCAACGAGGCTGTGCTAAACGTGGGGGACTACCTGGAATACCTGGCCGGGGACGATAGAGCTTCAGTCGTGCTGGCCTATATCGAGGGCATCCGGGACGGCAGGCGCTTTTTAGAGTCAGCCAAAAAGCTGACGGCACGCAAGCCACTGATCGTTTTGAAGGCGGGCAGCACTGCAGCCGGCGCGCGCGCCGCGCTGTCGCACACGGCTGCGCTGGCGGGCGATGACCGGATTATTAATAGTCTCCTGCGCCAGGCCGGCGCTATCAGGGTGGAGGATATGGAAGAGATGGTGGATGCAGCCTGTGCATTCAACAATCAGCCGTTGCCGCGCGGCAACCGGGTTGGGATCATAGCCCCGGGAGGTGGTTGGGGCGTGATGGCCGCCGATGCCTGCACGCAGCGCGGACTTGATATAGCCCCGCTTGACCGGGCTACTCTGGATAAACTGGACTCCTTTCTCCCGCCGATATGGTCGCACGGCAACCCCGTGGATACGGTCGCCGGCGTAACGGGCCATGCCAACGAGATGGTACAGGCGCTGCTGGAGAGCCCGGCCATCGACGGCCTGATAGTGCTGGGAATGGTCGGCGGGCTGCAATCGATATGGAAATATATAGAGGTGGGAAGTGGCGGCAAGGTCACTACCGACGGTCTGGCCCGCGGGGCCATGCATCACTTCGATACTTATTACCGCGAGATGATGACGCTTAAAGAGCGGTTCGGCAAGCCGGTGGCCGTAACAATCATCCTCCCCATCAAAGCAGAGATTATGACTGAGACGGCATCCCGTCTCACCCGGGAGACCGGCACGACATGTTATTCCTCGTTTACGCAGGCTGTCAGAGCCTATGCTGCTCTGAACGATTATGCGGCGTATTTAAGGCAGATCGATTCGGGCGGCCGGTCTATATAGAAATGCCGCCATCGACGGCGAGCACCTGCCCTGTTATATAGCTGGCAGCGTCGGATACGAGGAAAACACACGCCCCCACCATTTCATCAGGCTCAGCCGTTCGTCCGAGTGGAATCATACTGCAAGCAGTCTTGAGCAATTCGGGATCATTCCACCAGAATTCGGCGAAGCGTGTCCTGGTGATGCCCGGTGCGATGGCATTAACTCTTATTTTATATACGGCCCATTCCTTGGCCATTACTTTTGTGGTATGTATAACACCTGCTTTGCTAATACCATAGACCGATAATATGCTCGGTCTCATACCTTCAACGGAGGCTATATTCAGAATCGAACCGCCTGATTGCCCTCTCATAATCCTGGCCACTCCCTGGCTGAGGAAGAAAAGGCCTTTAAGGTTCAGGTTCATGATGGCATCCCAGGCGCGTTCCGTGTAATCAATCGCAGGGTCCACGGTAGGATTGGTGGCAGCGTTGTTGATCAGGATATCTATTCGACCGAATTTCTGTATAATCGCATCGATCAGGCGGGTAATATCATCCATTTTGCCCAGGTGGGCGGCAACAGACATACATTCAGCGCCCTGCCCGGTGAGATCAGCCTGAACCTCATCCAGGTCTGCCTGCTTCCGGCTCGTTATGGCCACTCTGGCGCCGGCCGAAGCCAGTCCCAAGGCAATTGCGCGGCCAATACCGCGGCTGCCGCCTGTTACCAGTGCCACTTTGTCTTTTAGCATGAACTGCTGCGTACTGAAACTCATAGTTGGCCTCCAAATATAATCTGTGTGGTAATTACAGCTTTTCCGCTACTTTCCATAACGCCTGCTTGATATTTGTCGGTTTGGGTATCCAGTAGCGCTTATTATCGTAATCCCAGTAATTCACATAGCGCTTGAAGAACAGATCGGGATCGACACAGCCTTCGGGCGCATACACGCCCTGTTCTTTTATCTCGTTGTTGATCAGCATATTTGCCGCCAGGGCAACGGAAATACCCGTCACGCCGATCATGTCTCCGCGCGGCGCACCTCGCGGGCCGAATGTGTACCTGACTTTCCTGCCGTTTTTCAATCCAGAGACGCTAACAATGATTCCCCATTTAAGTGGACCCAGGTGTTCGGCATGGTCAGAGCGTTGCTGCAGCCTTTTCAATATCTCATCGGGGAACATCTCTATAGCCTGCTCCAGGCTGATCTCTTTATCTCTGACTTTTTTACCCAGGAATAAAGCAGTATCGAATTCCTCGGGCTCCATGCCGCAGAGATTGCATGCGCCCCTGATACCTTTGATGAAACGCGGCAATGTGACAGGTTCAGGATGACCTATATATTTAAAGAAAGCCTTTCCATTGGGAAACACCACATCTTCACCATCCTGTAAAGGGATAACCTCGGTGAATTTGCCATCTTTGAATATCGGTATTTTCCAGCTTGCGCAGTAGATCAGGTGACCTATCGCCGCATCGCCCGCCTCGGCTTTCACCAGGTCTATGAACTCCTTGGTAAATACGCTGCGTGGCCTTCGGATGCCGCCGGCTATGCCCCAGGCTGTTTGAATGTAATCTACTTCATCCAGCTGTTCTGCAGCATAGCGCGCTATTATATTTGAGATGCCCGGGCTGGCGCCCATACCCTGAATTATCGTTACTCCTGCTTTTCGGGCTTCCCGGTCAAGCTCGAGCACCTGCTGTGTGGGTTTATAATCGTCGTCGATATCGACGTAGTTTACACCGGCTTGAATGGCCGCTTTTACGACAGGTACCGCGAATTTATAAAACGGGCCGACAGTATTCATCACGACATCGGCTTTCATCATCAACTCAAGAAGAGAATCCGTGTTCAGCACATCGATGTGTGCAACCTGTATCCTGTCGTCTTTAAGTGAAGAGGCGAAAGCTGTGGCTTTTTCCAGATTGTTGTCGGCGATAATAAGCTGTTTCAGATTCCGATTCTCCAACACGGTCTGAACAGCTTTTTGTCCCATATGGCCGCTGCCGCCAAGCGCAAGTAGCTTCTTCATGAAAAGTTTACCTCCCCTGAAATAATTCCTGCCTTCCTGATCTAAACCAGGCAATGCACAGATGCTGCGATAAACTTAGATATGTCAACTATGCGTGTACAATCTCCCTGAATTTATCCACACCTGCTCTGAATGAGTTTAAATTGGCCTCAGTCCATTTTTTAGGCGCAAAGGCTATTATGCAGCTTTCGACCGCCTCTTTTTTCAGCGGGATAAGGCCGGTGGCGAAGGCCGCGCCGAGCATGACTGTGCTCATCGTGATTAAGCCTCCACCCTTGTTGATGGCTACTCCCGTGGCATCAAAGGAATAGATATTACTGATGCCCATACGCCTGAAGTAATCAATGATATCTGAACCTGACGGATGCTTCCATTTGCCGGACGTTCGCACTTCAGGCGTTACGATCATACGGGGCACCTCGCGTTCATTCATTACTATGGTGCAGGTTTTGGCGGCATAGCGCATGCCTATTCTCAGACATTCCAGTGGTTCGAGACCGACAAGCAGATCGGCTTCGCCCTCTGGGACAACGTCGGCATGCAGTTTGTCGCCTCCCCATCTGATATGGCTATGTATGCCTGACAGGCGCTGGGTTGACGGCGGATAATCCGTGGTTAAGACGTTCTTGCCGTCCGCCAGCAGCGCTGTAGCCAGTACTCTTGTGATCAGTACATCGCCCTGGCCGGTTAATCCCGCAATCATCATATTGAATGTATCACTCATTGGATCATTCCTCCTGCACGACGATGCTGTCATAGGGACAAACCTGATTGCACACACCGCAACCTGCGCAGGTATCTGCCTCTATCAGCGGGTATTCTTTGTTCAGGTCAATGTTCATCTGCGGAGCTATGCTTATGCAACCGAATTTAGACAGACAGATTCCACAGGTTTTGCAATTCAGGCAGCGCCTGGCCTCACCGACGGCCATCTCCTCGGTCAGACCGGTTTCTGTCTCGTCGAAAGTGCTGACCCTCTGTGTAACCGGTAAAAACGGCATCGATACGCGGGGCCGGTGAATGATGTCTCTTGGTATCCGGTCGGCGCCGGTAACCGGAGCGCTGGTGGTATCCGATGGCCGCAGCAGCTTACCGGTACGTAGATAAGCGTCGATATTGTCTGCCGCTTTGTGACCCTGCCCGATCGCCTCCACCACAGTGGATGGGCCTGTTACAGCATCGCCTCCTGCGAAAACGCCGGGTATGCCGGTAGCCAGGGTGACTGCGTCGGCAATCACGGTGCCGCGCCGGCTCGCTTTGAGTTTACCGGATAATGCCTCGAAATCAGTGGACTGCCCGACAGCAATAATAACGGTATCTGCCGGCAGTGATGTCTTACCTCTGGATTCCTCAATTAGTTTCCAGCAGACTCTGCCATCCTCATCAATGGTGGTGGATTCAACCCGGTTAAACAGGACGCTTTCAACATGGTTTTTATCGGAAGATATGAATTCCCGGGGAGCCAGCCCGGTATGGAAAATGACGCCTTCTTCCATGGCTTTTCTTTTCTCTCCATCAAAGGCCGGCATACTGTGAAGATCCTCAAGACATGCCAGGTGAACCTCATCAGCGCCGCAGCGAACTGCGGTACGCGCAGTATCCACGGCTACGTTTCCACCGCCTATCACGACCACTTTACCCTTCAGCTTTATTTTTTTACCTTGTTTCATACTCTGAAGGAAAGGCAGAGCAGCCATAACTCCTTTGAGCTGGGCACCGGGAAGCTTCAGGCTGACGGATTTTTGCGCTCCACCGGCGAAATAAACAGCCTTGTATCCCTGCTTAAACATGTTCTCCAAGGAAATATCTTCACCTACAGTTACGTCAGCGCGTATTTCGACACCCGTCTGCCTGATGAATTCGATGTCACGCTCTATTGTTTTGGGAGGTAACATGAAATCTGGTATTGCAGCGGTGAGCATGCCGCCCGGGTAAGATCTGGACTCAAATACAGTTACTGCGTAGCCTTTTCTGACCAGATCATAGGCGGCGGTAAGCCCTGATGGGCCGGAGCCAACAATGGCTATTTTTTCCTGTCGGGTCCTTTTTGCAGGCTGTATTTTTTTCTCGCCGTATTTGAGGTCGAAATCTGAGGCAAATCGTTTGAGCGCCATTATGGCAATAGCCTCATCGACCTTGCCCCTTTTGCAGGCCATCTCGCAAGGATGATTACAGACACGTCCGCATACACTGGGGAACGGGTTCTTATCTCTGATTATCTCTATTGCCCGCTGGAAATCTCTGCCGGCGATAGCTCTGATATATGCCTCGACATCTATCCCGGCCGGGCATGCTGCTTCGCAGGGGGATTTTTCAACCGTTTTAGCCAGGCATCTCGATTCATCCACGCGAGACTGAGGACCCAGGACACGCACACCTCTGATGGTTTTGCCTATCTGGCGTATCACAATCTGTGTACAGGTGCGCCGCAGGATGACGACACGAACACCTTTCATTTTGAGTGCTCTGGAGAAAACTTCACGTGATTGAGCCTGGTTGAAAGGATCAGCCACTTCCAGGTAGTCAACCTGAAAGGCCTTTAAAATGTCGACGATGTCCATGATTTTGGTCGGTTCATATGCCGCAGTGAGGCCGAATGCGCCGGGATGAGGCTGATGGCCGGTCTGCCCCACAGATCGATTGTCAAGGATCACTATAAGAAGGTTGCTCTTGTTATAGACAGCGTTGACTACGTTGACCATACCGTGATGGAAAAAGCCCCCGTCTCCCATCAGCGCAACCACTACCTGGTCTATCCCGCTCATGGCCAGGCCGTGTGCGCCGCCCACGCTGCCACCCAGTGGCAACACGACGTTTTCGAGTTTGAGAGGAGGCTGCATGACCAGATCGAAACAGCCATCACCACCGAAACCCAGGATATTCACATTGGTCTCTTCCGCAGCCCTTTTTAAGGCGTATAATCCCGCATATTCCGGGCAGCCGGGGCACATCTTGGACAGCTCCGTAGGGTCTCCAAATTTGATCTCCTCACGCAGTATTTTCTTTCCTTCATCTATCCTGCTTCTGCTTCCCTTCGGCCGGAATTTTTTACCTGTGAGCTTTTCCAGCGCCTCTCCGACATGATTGCGCTCGATCTCACCCAGCGTGGGTAAATGCTGCGTCAGCTTGCCGAATATAGCGGCATGCTTCGGCATTGCTGCAGCAATTGAACGCACACCTTCTTCGATAATGGGCTCGATTTCTTCGACCACCAGCACCTGGCTGGTCTGTTCTAGCATCGTTTTAATCAGTTGATGGGGCAGAGGGTTGGTTATGGCCAGCTTGAGCACCGATACCTCGTCCGTTAAATGCATGACATCGAGCGCTTCGAGCACAAGGGTGTGGCATCCGGCGGTGATAATGCCGGTTTTTGCATTCTTTTTAAGCTTCAACAGATGAAGGGGCGAAGCTTCAGCCACCTCGTCCCTGAAACGCAGGTTGGGCAGTTGTCCTACCTCATTGATGACGTCTTGCGAGGCTTCGTTATGCAAGCGCAAACTGGTGGAAAACCAGACAGGATAAGGGGCAATTCTCAGGATATCCTCGCCCTTTTTACGCGGTATCTCATAACCCTGATGAAATCTTGCCACATCGTACGTATCACAAACGGCCTTCCGTTCTCTGACATCATGTTGTATCGGGCCGAGGACGACAGGTCCACGACCCCAGCCGGTCCTGTCTCTGACCCTGACAAATATCGTCATGCGCAGAATTTCGGAGAGATCGTAGGCGGCCACGATCCAGTCCTTCAACTCCTGCATGGTGGCCGGCTCCAGCACAGGACACAGAGCATATTTGGGTATATATCTGCTGTCCTGTGTATTTCCTGTAGTTTCGGCGTTAGGATCGTCGTTGAATACGACTACGGCGCCGCTGATACCCATGTGAGTGGTGGTCAGCAGCGGGTCAGCGATGAAGTTCATACCGGTATTCTTGAAAACGGACATGGCCCGTACATTGCCCAGCGTAGCCCCGATCATAGTTTCAAATGCGCTTTTCTCATTGGACGACCATTCGATATGCATTGATGGGAAGATAGGTTTAGGCCAGGCCAGGCTGTCCAGAACATAATTAACGGGTGAACCGGGATAGGAAGTGATCACACGCACCCCCGCCTCGATGGCACCCCGCGCGATCGCCTCGTTGCAATTCAGCAGTACAAGTTCTCCGCTTTTGTCCCTGCCCAGGTTTTCGCTCGAGTACTTCATGAAGGTTCTGGTCGCGTATTTTTCATCCTGTGCCTTCATGCCGGTTATCTCAGACATCGTTCGCCTCCTTATTGCTATGTTCTGGAGTGGGGACAGACAGATTTCAGCGCTTCAGCTTGTATCCGGCTTTTTCCCTGTCCCAGGTGTTTTCACTGACCGTCTTCAGTTCGTTTTTCTTGACCCTGCCCAGTTCAGACCTGGGGAAATCCTCGACAAATTCGACAAACCTGGGCACCATGAAGTAAGCCATCTTCGGCTGGCAAAAGTCCAGCAACTCCTCCGGCTTCAATTTTTCACCCTCTTTCAGCCGGATGATCACTTTTACCTCATCCTCTCCCAATTCCGAGGGAACCGGAACCGCGACTATTTCGGCGATCTTGGCATGGCTGCCGATTATCTGTTCCAGCTCCTGTGATGATATATTCTCGCCTCGCCTTCGGATAGCGTCCTTCTTCCTGTCCACAAAATGGATGTAGCCTTCAGAATCAATCAATCCGAAATCGCCGGTGTGAAACCACAGGTTTCTCCATGTATTCAATGTTGCTTCAGGTTGCTTGTAGTAGCCGGTCATCATGATAAACGGCAGTTTAGGCCTGCATACGATCTCCCCCACCGAGCCGCGTGGCAATTCGTTATCGTAATCATCGAATATTTTGATCTCGAGCTCCTCTATCCCTTTGCCCAGAGTACCCGGTTTCCTGTCGTCCCAGGCCTGGATGCTGACAGGCTCGATTTCGGTCAGGCCGTAATCGTCCTGTAATATGATATTGAATCTTTTCTCAAAGGCTTCCTGTATGTCTTTAGGTACCCATGCGCAGATCATATTTTTAACCTGGTGATTCCTGTCGTCGGGTGATTCCGGCATAATCATCAGCAGTTGCAGGATCTGGCCGAATCCGCCTGTGGCCGTGATTTTGAAACGCCTCAGGTCGTCCCACCATTTGCGCAGGCTGAAAGTCTCCACCATGTACATTGTGGAATCGCTCAGCAGCGTGCTCATGGTTGCGTTTCCCATCCCGGAGAAATGATACATGGGGAACCAGTTGTAAAAATTCCCGCCCTCGGCGCCGTGCGTTACCTCGATCATTTTTTCACCCGCGTAGACATATTGATTATGCGGCTGCATGATCGCCTTGGAAGCCCCGGTGGTGCCGGAAGTGAATTGCATGCAAAAGATGTCACTGTAGTGTGTATCAACCCTGGGGGTCTCATCTGCGGCCTTCAGCATCTCCGGCCATGCAACGGTGTCGAACCTGAAGGAGGACGCGTTATCGGTATCGGGGCAGATAATCAGCTTATCGAGGTTCTTTAATTCGCCTTCTATAGCTTTCACGTTGTCGATATATTTTTTATGCACAACGAGGGCTTTGGCATCGGAGTTATTTATCATGTAGGCAAGGATATTACCCTTCTGATTGAAGTTGATGGAAACCATCGTGATACCTGATTTGGCGAGGCCGAACATAACATAAAGGAATTCAAGACAGTTGGGTAACAGGACACAAACCTTGTCACCTTTCTTCAGCCCCAGTTTTAAAAAGCTGTTCCCCACCTTGTTGGCTGTTTTGTCCAGTCCCCTGTACGTAACCATAGTATCTTCGAAGTAACAGAAGGGCTTGTCACCGTTCTTTTCAGCCTTGAGCTCCAGTACACGCCCCACAGTCCTGTCCTTACTCTGATATTTATCCATTTTCAACCTCCTTTATCTTTGCTCCTGTCTCATGGCCTGTCAGCCGAGCTTCGCAGTATTTACAACCTGTCTTTTTCTGGTCTCGACTTCATATATGGGAGCGTTCAATTCCTTGAGGAATGTATCCGGCGCGAAAGCGCCTTCCGGCGCCAGCACTCCGTGTTTGTTCACTTCGCCGCGCGCCAGGAGCAGCGCTGCTACAGCTGCGGGAGTGGCGGTGCCCGTGCGAACCGAGTCAGTCATTAAATCGTAAGCATACATGGTTGGATCCCCATCTTTCTGCCCGCTCACCACGACCTTGGTAGCGCCAGCACAGCCTGCGTATTTAGCCATCTCCTCGTTGTATAGATCAAGAAAGAACTGGGGAGCAAAGCGGGGCATTGCGCGTAAAAGCCTGACCGACAGCTCTCTGACCGGAATCGAATATCCCTCGGGAAGATTGAAGGTTTCCGCACTGCCGAATCCCAACTCGGATAACGTCTTATATACATCAAGCATGCGTGAAGGGAAGATGGCCCCCTTGATGGTCACATCTTTAACACCTTTAATGAAACGGGGCAGGCTCACCGGCTCAGCGTGACCGGTATAGCAGACCTCCAGTTTTCCCAGGGGAGGCATAAACTCGACCACCTCCGGCTCGGATAGACCTTTAACGTTGACCCAGTCGCCGTTGATATACATTGGGACTTCCCCGGAAGTGATATGGAACCAGTGTATCATCGCAGCGGGGCCGGCTGGATCGGTGGCGCTCTCCGCCCAGTAAAGCCTTATCTCCTCCACCTTATCCAGCTTGTCCGCCCCATATCGGGCCATGATATTGGTCACCCCCGGGCTTGCGCCGCATCCGACGATGACGGTCACCGCTGCCTTTTTAGCGGCGGAATCCATTTTCAGCGAGGCTAGGGTGGCGTCGAAGTCGTCATCGATGTCGACCATATTGACACGAGCGGCGATGCTGGCCTCGATTATTTTAGTTGCATATTTATAATATGGCCCAACCGCGCTGACCACCGCGTCTGCTTTTTTCATTTCGCTTATCAGGCTACCGGAGTCGTCAACGTTAACAACCGCTGTATCGATTTTTGATCCCAGGCGTTCGGACAATTTGGCCAGTTTGCCGGCCGCGGCATCGGCGACGGTTATGCTGACATCGCTACGAGAGATCAGTTGATTCACAATCTCCTCGCCCATGTGTCCTGCCCCGCCCAACACCAGAATACGCATTTGTCTACCCCCTTAATTATTTTGCTGAATCGGAAACCGGATGTGCTGTGAAGTTCGCCGGTTTTGACGGTATGATGAAAACTATTTCTGAGCTGATACTCCTTTAAGTATGATATCCGTGATCAGTTCGGTGTACTCCTTCAACGAGTACTTGTGACGGAAATACCAGCGCCTCAGGCACCACGTATCACAGAGCACGATGATAGAGTGTGCCTGGACATCAAGGTCCTTGATTTTAAAATCTCCCGAGCGAATACCCCAGGTAAGGATCGACTTGAGCATATCCGCCAGCTGGATCTCCTGAGATATAAGCCTGCCGAGTTTTTCCGGTTTCAAATTTCTGGATTCCTGGTGCCAGAAGACGATGACATCCTGAAGCTCATCGCAATAATTGAGATACATTTGTATAGCCCTGCTGAGCGCCTCCCTCGGCGGAATATTTTGTAGCATCGGCAACGCTTCCCTGGTGAATTGAGACATTGATTCCGTAACAGAGTCAAGATACAGCGACAGGATATTCTCCTTGGAACCAACGTAGTGATATAGAGTAGCCAGATTCATGTCGCACTCTGCAGCGATATCTCTCACCGAGGTGCCAGGGTACCCCTTTTTAATAAACAGCACCGCCGTTTTATTTACAATTTCCATTTTACGTTTATTGCTCTTGACCAATACGCTGCCAGGGCCGATTTTCTTTTCTGCTGATTTCATTGCTACCTCATCACTAATTCTTTATCAATCGCTTGATAGTTTATTATAGAGGCGGTTGTTTGTCAACACCAAATCATTGTAGATCAGGCCATATTGATATTAAATTACGCTGTTGACAGACCTTGATTGTGCTGGTAATATATGGATAAAAATCAATCGCTTGATAAACAAAATATCATCATCATTGGCTTTTTATTTTGCTTTTCACGACGGTTGAGAAAGCGAAATTGGCAGAATGCATCTGCCGGGGAGGTAACGCGTGGAACAGGTTTTGCAGAGAAAAATAGGGTTGTTGGGTGCTATAGCTTTAATCACAGGTACCGTTGTCGGATCTTCCGTATTCATATTGCTGCCTTCGCTGGCGGGATTAACAGGCCCCAGTGTGTGGATAGCGTATGCTCTGGGTGTGGTGCCTGCACTTTTTACCATTCTCTATCAAATACAGCTGACGGGCACTCTTCCTGTAACGGGCGCCAATTATGTTTCCGTCACCAGGATGCTTTCACCGTTCTGGGGAGGCATCTGCTCTATTGCCGGCGCTATAGCAATAATAACGGCCAATGTATTTGTGGCGGTGGGTTTTGCTAAAATCATCTGTTTATCCGTGCCGGTAATCCCTGAATTGGTCTGGTCGATCGGTCTGATTGCGATTTTCGCTGGGATCAATTATTTTGGTATTTCGCTATCAACCCGGATTCAAGCCCTGATGTTCGCACTGTTTATACTGGGCATATTGATCTTCGGTATTGGCGGAGCGATAAATGCCAATCCTGCCAATCTCACACCCCTTTTTCCCAATGGGGTATTGCCGTTCATCCTGGTGATAGTCGTGGCCTCTGTAGGATGGATAGGTTTTATTGCTCTGGCTGAGATAGGGGGCGAGATAAAGAATCCGCGGCACACAATACCTCGCGCATTAATTATTTCCCTGGTTATCATTCTGATACTCTACGTTCTGCAGTCTTTCGCCCTGGTGGCTACCATGCCATGGGAGCAAGCAGGCAAGGCGGGGAGCGATGCGATATGGATTGCTGCGGCAACGTTTCTTTCACCGCCGCTGGTGATACTGCTTTATGTCGCTTTTACCTGTGCCGTGTTGACGACCATCAACGGCTTGACCATGTCCGGAGCTCGCACATTTGTGGCCTGGGCCAGGGACGGTCTGATCCCGCAGGCTGTAGCTAAAATCGATAAGAAGTACTTTACACCCGGTACTGCCATAGCGCTTGTATTCGTTCTGGAATTAATCGGTATACTGGTTGCCGCCAGCATCGAGCAATATGCGCTGGTCCAGGTGCTGGCGATAATGATCGTACAAATACTGGGCGCCACCGCCGTGCTGATGATGCCCAAAAAAATACCGGAACTATACAAAAAAGGTATTTTTCAGTTTAACAAATTCTGGAGATGGCTTACCTGGATAGGTTGCATAGTGCTTTTCTCGCTAATATTTCTTTTCGGCATTGTGCTTGATATGCTGGACGACAAAGGCGATATCACCAAAACTCCTTATACGATAATAGTCCTGGTCGGAATGCTTCTGCTGGGAACCGTATGGTGGTTCATCAGGAAGGCATATTTAAGGAAAAAAGGCATAGATCTTAGCGAGCGGATGAGAAGCACATCCGGATCCTCGGTGTTGGAGGCGCAGGATTAAATTCCAGTTGGTATTCTATTAGTATCGTATGAAGATAGCGGGCGGGTTTAAAAACCCCAAATCAAATTGTCATCGCGAGGCACGAAGTGCCGTGGCGATCTTAGCAGATTGCTTCGCTACGCTCGCAATGACAAGTTTAAATTTATACCAATCTGAAAACCGGACGCGCGATCTCGCCTGCGGAGTATTTATCCCCGGCGAAGACGGCTGATCCCTCCAGGCGCACCTTGCGGCCCATGATGTCCATGCCGGCCTCATCCGGCTTAAGTCCGGCGAGATTGCCCATGACCCAGGGCCCATCGTCCAGCTCCACGATCACCACGATATAGGGCGCCTCTGACTCCCGGCCCTCGGCGGGAACATAATTGACCGTGAATGTCTGGATGGCGCCGCCACCCTTGAATTCAATGGCCTCAAAATCCTGGCCCCCGCATTTGGCGCAGATCAGCCTCGGCTGTGCAGATAACTCCCCGCAGCCGCCGCATTTAAGTCCGCTCAGCCTGCCCTGTTTGAGGTTCTCGTTATATTCTTTGAAAGTGAGTTTAGCTTCCACTTCATTGCTCCCTTACGTTTAAATTACCAGCTGCGCCTGAGTATCATATTGCAGATCGTGCCGCCGTCCCCTCCCAGCGTGTCGGTCATTCCAACCTTAACTCCCTCCACCTGGCGTTCTCCGCACTCGCCGCGAAGCTGCCTGACAACCTCGAAGGCCTGAGCAGCGCCCGTAGCGCCCACAGGATGTCCCTTGGCCTTGAGCCCGCCTGAGGGGTTGAGCGCTATCTTGCCCCCGATTTTGGTTTCGCCCTTTTCCACCGCCTGCCCGGCCGTGCCGTAAGGGAAGAAGCCCAATCCCTCCAGGGCGATCAGCGCGGCGATGCTGAAGCAGTCGTGCAGTTCGACCACTCCGATATCCTTCGGTCCCAGGCCGGACATTTTATACGATTGCTCCGCCGCAAGCTCACGCGACCTTATGCGCGGCAGAAACTCTTTCTGGCTGAGCAGGCTGCCAGCGGACGCCTGCCCCACCCCGGCTATCAGCACCGGCTTTTTAGTAAGCTTCCTGGCCGCCTCCTCCGAGGCTATTATTACGGCGGCCGCCCCGTCCGTGAAGGGGCAGCAGTCGGACAGCTGCAGGGGCGAGGCTATCACGGGACTTTTCCTGGCATCCTCCAGCGTCAGCTCTTTCTGAAACTGGGCCCTGGGATTGCGCGCCCCGTAGTAGTGGGCGTTAATGGATACCTGGTAGAGCTGGCTTTTAAGGGTCTCCAGCGGTATGTTGTATCTCCTGGAGTAGAGGTGTGCGAGCATGGCGAAGACGCCGGGGAAGGTCACCCCGGCGGCGTATTCATAGCGGCTGTCGCTGGACATGGCGAAGGTGCGCGTGGCCAGCGGCGTGCCCATCTTGGTGGCGCATTCCGCTCCACCGGCCAGGACGATATCGTACTGCCCCGAGGCCACCCAGATGAAGGCGTCGCGGATGGCGGCCGAGGCCGAGGCGCAGGCGTTCTCGTACCTGTTGGCCGGTATGCCGGCCAGGCCCAGGTAATCGGCCGTGAAGGCCTGAAGTTGGGCCTGTCCCTCCTCGAAGTCACCGAGGTAATTGCCCATGAAAAGGGCCTGCACCTGTTTGGATTTAATGCCGCATTCGTTGATGGCATCCGAGGCGGCGTCACCGAAAAGCTCTATGGCCGTCCTCGGCTGCTTGCCCGTGAATCTGGTCATGCCGGCGCCGGCGATCACCACTTTGCGCATGTGAAACCTCCTGGTTATTGATGCCCGGCCCGGCCGGGAAAACAGTCTATTGTAACGCTTCAGATAGGGCGGCCGCCATCTCGCCGATGGCCTGCCCCGCCTGCGGCAGCAGTCCGGTAAAGGACAGGAATCCGTGTATCATACCATTGTACCTGTGCAAACGACAGGGTATGCCCGCATCAAACAGTCTGGCCGCATAGGCTTCGCCCTCGCTCATCAGCGGGTCGAACTGGGCGGTTATCACCAGTGCAGGCGGCAATCCGGTGACATCGCCGGCCAGCAGCGGGGAGACGTAAGGGTCAAATACATCGCCGGATTTATTAATATAGAGGGGGATGACCTGTTCGATGATTTTCGTGGTCAGGTAGTAGCCTTTTTCGTTCAGCCGGTAGGATTTCCTGTCCTGGTTCGATGCGTCCAGCGCCGGGTAGGCCAGCGCCTGGAAGCGTATCGGCGGTCCGCCGCGGTCTCGGGTCACCAGGCATACTGCGGCGGCCAGGTTTCCCCCGGCGCTGTCACCTGCCACGGCCAGGCGGCAGGGATCCCCGCCGAAGGAGGCTGCCTCTGTGTGAGCCCACTGCAGGGCGGCATATACGTCCTCCAGCCCTGCCGGGAATTTGTTCTCGGGCGCCAGCCTGTAACCCACCGAGACCACGATAGCCCCGGAGCGGTTGGCCAGCTTGCGGCAGACATTGTCGTGTGTTGCGATGCTGCCCACTACCCAGCCACCGCCGTGGATATAGAGTATCAGCGGGAGACCGGCACGGTCCGACGGCCGGTAAATTCTGACAGGCAGTCCATCATGCACGCCTGTATCGATTACCCTGTATATTTTTTCACTGCGCCCCGCGACCAGGCGGCTGTCCCGCTCCACTATGCGGCGGTTGGCATCAGGAGAGATATTCAGATTGTAGAATTCCTTGTGGATCAGCCGCATCCCGGCCAGCATCACGGCGATGCGGGTATTCAGCCTTCTACTTTTTTCACTCATGTCAGGACCTCCGGAGGACACAGAAGTGTATACGTTAGCCTGCAATGTGCTACTATTATAGTATATGGTTACAATCACCCGCACTCTACTGACCCGGCGCCGCAAATAAATTTCCGCAGGAGCTTCTTTTGTCCCCGAAATTCCGTGAAGATATCAGAAATATAGCTATTATTGCGCATGTCGACCACGGCAAGACCAGCCTGGTGGACGCCCTGCTCAAACAGAGCAAGGTATTCCGCGAGAACCAGCAGGTGGGCGAGCTGATTATGGACCGCAATGCCCTCGAGCGCGAGAAGGGCATCACCATACTGGCTAAAAATACGGCGGTGATGTACCGGGGCGTCAAGATCAATATCATCGACACTCCCGGCCATGCCGATTTCAGCGGCGAGGTGGAGCGAGTGGTTAACATGGCGGACGGCTGCCTTCTTCTGGTTGATTCCGTAGAGGGACCTATGCCGCAGACCCGTTTCGTATTGAAACAGGCGTTTGAGAAAGGTCTCAAACCCATCGTGGTTATCAACAAGATAGACCGCGAGAACGCGCGCATAGCCGAGGTGGTCAGCCTGACACAGGACCTGTTCCTGGAAATAGCCACCGACGCCGGCCAGCTCGATTTCCCGGTTTTATACGCAAGCGCTCGCAACGGGACGTGCACGGCTGATCCGGCAGTGGATGGCACCGATATGGCGCCGCTTTTCGAGGCCATACTCAAGCAGGTACCCCCGCCGGCCATCGACGACGGCCCCTTCCGGATGCTCGTGTCCAACCTGGACTATGACAGCTACAAGGGTCGCTACGCCATCGGTCGCGTGCTGAGGGGCAGCGTCCGGCCGAAGGATGGGCTGGCGGTCATCGGCGCCGACGGCGATCCGCGCAAATACGAAATAGATGATGTTTTCACCTTCATGGGGCTTACTCGCCTGCCGGTCGAGGAGGCCTCCGCCGGGGAGATAATCTCCATTACCGGCCTCGGTGAGGTCAGCATCGGCGATACCGTGGCCGACCCGGAGCACCCCGAAGCGCTGCCACGCATCGAGATCGGCGAGCCGACGGTAAAGATGACCTTCGGCGTCAACGGCTCCCCCTTCGCCGGTCGCGAGGGCAAGTACTGCACCTCCAGGCAGTTGCGCGAACGTCTCTACCGCGAGCTGGAAGTCAATATCAGCCTGCGCGTGGAGGATACCGACAGCCCCGACCTCTTCCTGGTATCGGGCAGGGGCGAGCTCCATCTGGCCATACTGGTGGAGACCATGCGCCGCCAGGATTACGAGTTTGAGATATCGCGTCCCGAGGCCATCACACGTGAGATCGGAGGCAAGCTGCACGAGCCGATTGAACAGCTTACACTGGATACACGCGAGGATTATATCGGCGTGCTCACCGAGATGCTCAGCAAACGGTTGGGCAGGATGACCAATATGCACAACGACGGGCGCGGCAACCTGCGCATGGAGTACCGCATTCCTACTCGCGGCCTGATCGGCTTCCGCAGCGCCTACCTTACGGCCACCCGAGGCGAAGGGGTGATGAACACGCTTTTCCTGGGCTACGAGCCATATGCAGGGGAGATATCCTCCACACGTAGCGGCGCGCTGGTGGCGGCCGAGGAAGGGGTGTCGGTGACCTACGGCCTGAACAACGCCCAGGAGCGCGGTATCACATTTATCGATCCCGGCACACCGGTTTACGAAGGTATGATTGTGGGCATGAACTCCCGCCCCACCGACCTGGCCGTCAACGTATGCAAGGAGAAGAAGCAGACCAATATTCGCGCCTCCACGGCCGATATTGCCGTAAGGCTGACGCCTCCGCTTAAAATGAGCCTGGAGGAGTCGATGGACTTCATCAACGCCGACGAGCTGGTGGAGGTCACTCCCAAGAATATACGCCTGCGCAAGCGGCTGCTGACCATGAACGAACGTTTCAGGGCCAGGAAGGCCTCCGAAAGAGCTGCGCAGGAATAGTTGTAGATAACGGGCGCACCTGAAGGTACGCCCCAACAGGGAGGTATGTTTAGATGAGGACAATGTATGTAGTACTCTGCGCAATCCTTTTGGCATGTGCTTTCCCGGCATGCGGCGCTCAACAGGAGCAGGCCGCGCCCGCAATGAGGACACGTGCCGAGGCCCTACCCGCCGGTGCGGTAAAAGTATCACAGTCCACCGATGCCCATCCGCCTATCCTGCACTCCGATGAGTTCGATCAGCCGGCGCCGCTGGCCGGCGCCGTCAATACGGCCGGCGCCGAAGACTCTGCTTTCATCCTGCCTGACGGGAGAACGATTTATTTCTTTTTCACACCGGACGTGGGAATACCGCCGGAGAAGCAGCTGCTGGACGGCGTGACGGGCATCTGGGTTTCGCGAAAGGGTGCCGGCGCCTGGCAGCAGGCCGAGCGTGTCGTGCTGCAGGATAGTAACCAGCTTGCCCTTGATGGGGCGGCATTTGTGCAGGGCGATAAAATGTGGTTTGCTTCCGCGCGCCAGGGGAATTTGCGAGGGGTGGATATGTGGACGGCGACGCTCAAAGATGGTAGATGGAGCGGCTTTACCAATGCGGGCGAGAAATTAAACCTGGAATATGAGATCGGTGAGATGCATATTACGGCTGACGGCAAAACCATGTATTTCCATTCACCCCGTGCAGGAGGCCAGGGCGGCTATGATATCTGGCTCACCTCACTAAAAGACGGCCGGTGGCAGCAGCCGGTCAACGTGACGGAGGTGAATTCGGGTGAAACCGACGGATGGCCTTTTCTGACACAGGATGGGAACGAGCTGTGGTTTACGCGCACGTACATGGGCACACCCGCCGTCTACCGGGCGAAAAAAACCGATGGGCAGTGGGGCCAGCCGGAACTGATCGTCTCACAGTTCGCGGGTGAACCGTCGCTTGATAATGACGGCAACCTCTATATCACCCACCACTTTTTCAAGGACAATAAAATGATCGAGGCTGATATCTATATGGCGCCGCGTAAAACTCGGTAGCTCAGCTGTATTTTGACCTGTAGGGGCGGGTTTTCAAACCCTCCCGATTGCGGGCGCACCTGAAGGTAAGTTCCTACACGTACCTATTCGTTGTATTGGATCAGTCCCACCATTCGGGGAACATGGCCAGTTTCTGGGCCGAATCGTGGCCGAAGATGACCTTTGCCTCGTACAGGCCGGCTATGCGCCTGATTTTCTCGACGCTTTTTACGTAATCATCCAGGTTGATGGCGGCGCCGGGCAGCTTGGCCGGCGGGCCGAAGCTCTCGGCGGTGTAAACCGCATCGCTGGCTATGATCAGGTCGCCGTTCTTTTTCGTCTCGATCCGGGCGCCCATCTCACCCGGGGCATGACCGGGCAGGAAGAGCAGGTGCACGCCGGGCAGCAGGTCATAGTCACCGTCGATGACCATCCAGTTCAGATCCGAGAACTGAAAATCGGTGCCGATGTAGCCCGCATAGGCCACGTCGGAGCGGTTGGTGTAAATCGTCGACATGGCGACCTGAGCCTCAGCTTTCTGCACCACAATTTTGGCTTTGGCGCCCCTGAAGGAGGACAGTCCCCCCGCATGATCGTAGTGAAGATGCGACATGATGACGTAATCGATATCCTGCGGCGTAACCCCCATCTTTTTCAGTTGATCAAGCATGAAGCTCGGCCTTACATACGGCATGAATTCGTTCAGAAGTCCCCAGGTCTGCTTGAAGTCGGGGCTGCAGCCGGTGTCGAACAGTATTTTGCTTCCCGTGTCGGTTTCGAGATAAAAACCGGGTATGGGGAAAACGAACTGCTCCGAGGGTTTGTCCGCGTAAAACAGGTTCGTGAATCCCTGCTCCTCGCCGTAATCCAGACACGTGACCCTGCAGTATGGTGATGCTTTGCCCATCCTGTACCTCCTCAGTTCCTGAAACGTTCTTCAATATAATTGATGATGTCTCTGGTCGATGTGCCGGGGCCGAAGACCGCCTGCACCCCGATTCTCTTGAGCTTCGGTATGTCCTCATCCGGTATGATGCCCCCGCAGATAAAGAGGCTATTTTTTTTACCTTTTTCAGCCAGTCCTTTGATAATCTCCGGAAACAGCTCCATATGCGCTCCGGAGAGGGAGCTCAGCCCCACGACGTCGACGTCCTCCTGAATGGCGGTGGTGACGATCATCCCCGGTGTCTGGCGTATGCCGGTATAGATCACCTCCATGCCGGCGTCCCTCAGCGCCCTTGCCACCACTTTGGCGCCGCGGTCATGGCCGTCCAGACCCAGCTTGGCCACCAGTACACGTATCTTCTTGTCCTTCTCCATGATTCATCCTATTTCTTTATACAAAGTTTTACCAGGCCGGCGATATTATCGAGCTTATCCAGGCTGGATATGGCGTTTTTAAGATCCGCGGCCTGTTTTTTCGACAGTGTGCGGGTGGCCTGCATCTCGAAATTGGCGATCACACGCTCGTCGTTCATTACCTCCAGGTCTTCCATTTTCTCGTTAATAATTTTGCCGCCCTTGAGCGTTACGGTGATCTCGCATCCCTGTTTCTTGGGATAGGCGCCTGTGATGGCGTCGTCGACATCCACTGTGGCAAGGGCGGTCAGCTTATTGACGCGGGGATCCGAGTATTTCTCATAGTTAGATTGTACCAGCTCCTTGAAGATAAAGACTGCGGCTACCGAGTACTGCTGGCTCATCTTGGACTGAGCGATGTCTGTGAAGGGGCCCTGGTAATCGAGCCCGGGGAACATCTTGCCCATGGGGAATGTTTTGATATTTATTTTCTCGATTGCCTGTGGATCGATATCATATTTGTTTACCATCCTGAGGGCCAGGGCGGCGGAGGGCTGGGTGTAGGCGCAGGCAGGGGCGGGTTTGCAGAACACCTTCATTATTTCAAACGATTTTCCCAGGCCTTCGGTGATTTTCTCACCCAGGGGCTGTTTACCGTAAGTGTTCCAGGCGCCTAAAAAGCCTTCCAGCACTTGCCGTGACGCTTTCGCCCCCTCTTTGCCCAGCAAAGCGGCCGAGATACCGTTGCGGCAGGCGAATCCGTTTTGATAGACGATCTCGTGAGTGCCCTCCATCGCCCATTGCATATTGCCGCAGGACAGCGTGCCCGCCAGTCCCAGGCCGTTGACCATCTGTTCCTCGTTCAGCTTATATAATTTAGCCGCTGTGATGCAGGCGCCGTAGGGACCGAACATACCGCTGGGGCGGAATTTCTTGGAGAAATCGGGCGAAAGCATACTCATGCCGATGCGCCCGATGACGTCGTAGCCCAGCACGATGGCGGTAATAACGTCCTTTCCGTTGCTACCCAGCTCCTCGCCCACAGCGAACGCCGTCGGTATGATCATCGAGCCGCAATGGCAGGACGAGTCCGCGTGCATGTCTTCCTGGCCCGTGCTCTGTCCGATCACCGAGTTCACCAGGGCCACCTCCCAGGGCGGCCCTTTGATGCCATCCACGAAAGTTGAAGCTTTGCCGCCCAGCTTCAGCTTCCTGAGGTAATTGGGGGCGGGTGCGATTAAATCCTGGTTGCGGCCGGCGAAAGTACAGGCCAGCGCATGAAAAACAAGTATTTTCACCCTGTCAACCAGGTCTTTGGGAAGATCTTCGTACTTCAGCGAGGCAGCCAATTTCGCCAGGGACTCCGTTACCGTAACTGCATCACTCATTACCCTGCTCCTTTAACAACGCAAGTTGCAAAATTCTTTATATTATTATAATGTTATAATAATAATTTGTAAATAGCCCGCGCCCATATGATTGTTATAACAATTGTTCCGGCAATTCCTGTATAATGTTGTAGTAATGATATGATAATAGCAATTGAGGAAGCGGTATGTTAACGAGAGAGAAAGGTGTACCACTGTATTATCAGCTTGATACCATACTGCGTAAAAAAATACTGTCGGGTGAGATAGCGGCCGGTGCTCCTTTCCCCACCGAGGATCTTCTGGTTCAGCAATACAATATCAGCCGCATTACCGTGCGCCAGGCGCTGGCGTCGCTGGAAAAGGACCGGCTGATCATCAGGAAGCAGGGCAAGGGCACCTTCGTGGCGGAAAAAATCGAGAGAGCCGAGTTGCCCAAGCTGTCGGGAACCGGGAACGACCTGGTCGACATCAGCTCCCATGACTCCAAGCGCATCAAGATCATAACCCGGGTCGTCGGGTTTTCCAGGCTGCTGGCCAACAAGACCATCACTGATTACCTGGGCATTCCCGAGGGTGAAGAGATCATCCGCATAGAGAGGGTCAGGCTGGCCAACGAGAAGCCGCTGTATCATCTGCTCAATTACCTTCCCCTGGATATAGGCGAAAAGCTGAATCACAAAGCGTTAAAGAACAAGACGCTCACCCACCTGATGGAGACCGACCTGAAAATAGTTATCAAGAAGGCTGTTCAGACCATTGAAGCCGATATAGTCGACAGCCACATAGGCCCTATCCTGGATGCCCGGGAGGGGGATCCCTGCCTGATATTGAGAAGGGTGGTATATGAAAAGAGCGGCAGGGCCATCGAATATTTAGTTGCCACCTTCAGAGCCGACCGGTACATGTACACCAATATGCTGCTGAGACATAAGAAGGGCAAGGGATACGAGTGGTTGAACACCGATTTCTCCCGGCACAAGCAGTACAGCCAATCGAGGCCCAGCGATCCCCTGATGAACGAGCACCTGCCATCCTTCATCCGCACCTGACGGACGTTTGAAGCGCCTCAACCTTCAATAGTGCCGCGCCCGCCCGGCCCTTCCATCTCCATACACACGAGATCATTGACAAGTCCGCGCTGTTATTATATGATGATCTAAAGTAAATATGATATAACAATAATACAATAGAATATTACTATCGTTTTGTTCGTGTGTTTGGGATTTCCTGATGCCTGATACCGATGAATTCTTATCGATTCAATTAATAGCATAAGGGAGGTAAAAAGGACTATGGCGAGGTCAAACAAGGTGGCTGTTATCACCGGAGGAGGACGGGGCATAGGCAAGGGCATTGCCAGGATATTCACTCAAAACGGCATCGATGTGGTGATTGCCGGCAGGAACTTCGAGAAACTGGAAAAAACGGCGGCGGAGCTGAAATCACCCAAAGCGGAAATATTATGTGTTCAAACGGACGTATCGGTCCAAACGCAGGTGGAGCGCCTGTTTGATAAAACGATGGAGAAGTTCGGCAAGGTCGACATTCTGGTCAACAACGCGGGCATCGCCGAGCCGATGGCGCCCATCACGGATATAGACATGAAGCTGGTGGACGACATCGTCGGCATCAATTTTAAAGGTGTTTACTACTGCGCCCGCAGGGCGGTCAAGGAGATGCTGGCCCGCAAAAGCGGCAACATTATCAATATCGGTTCAGTCGAGGGGCTGATCTCTCTGCCGGGTATAGCATACGGCCCCATGAAGGCCGCCGTGCACAGGTTCACCAAACTGCTGGCCAGCGAGCTGGCCGCCATTCCCATCAGGGTTAACTGCATCTGTCCGGGGCTGGTCCTTACGGAAATGATGGAAGAGCTTTCCGACCGCGACGTCGAGGTGTTTCTGGTGCATATCCCCATGCACAAGGCGCTGGTCCCCGATGATGTGGGTAAACTGGCCTATTTCCTGACATCCGATGATGCAAGATATATTACCGGCTCCATCATTGCGGCCGACTCGGGCATCACCGCTGCCACTACAGGATTTAATACCTCATTACAGGATGTCGAAAAATGGATGAAGGCTGCTGTCAGTTAATCATGCAAATGATATGAGGTTTTAAATTAAATGGGAGGTGCAAGTTAATGGCAAGGTCAAATAAGGTAGCTGTGATCACCGGTGGAGGAAGCGGTATCGGCAAGGGTATTGCTAAAGTATTTACGCAGAACGGCATCGATGTAGCAATAGCCGGCAGGAATTTGAAAAAGCTGGAAAAAGCGGCGGCGGAGCTCAAATCCTCCAAAGCAGAGATATTATGTGTTCAGACGGATATAGCGGTGCAGGCACAGGTGGAACGCCTGTTCGACAAGGCGCTGGAGAAGTTCGGCAAGGTGGACATACTGGTCAACAATGCGGGCATCACCGAGCCGATGGGTTCGATAACCGATATCGATATGAAGCTGGCCGAGGATATAATAAACATCGATTTCATGGGCGCTTTTTACTGCGCCCGCAGGGCTGCTAAAGAGATGAAGGCGCAGAAAAGCGGCAATATCCTCAATATCGGCGCGACCGAAGGGCTGGTCTCCCTGCCCGGCACACTGTATGGCGCCATGAAGGCCGCCATATCGCAATTCACCATAGTCCTGTCGCGCGAGCTGGCCGCCGTCCCCATCCGGGTCAATTGCATCCGGCCGGGAGTGGTCATTACGGAGAAGACGCAGGGGCTGTCCGCCGGCGACCTTGAGGCGTTTCTTAAAAACGTCCCCATGCATAAGGCGCTGTATCCCGAGGATATCGGTAAACTCGCGTACTACCTGGTCTCGGATGACGCCAGATATATCACAGGCGCCATCGTTTCGGCCGATGCGGGCGTCTCCGCGGACGGCGGATGGTTTGCTTTCGGTCTGTAAATCCGAAGTAACAGCACAGGAGGAATCTTATGGATCTGGGTCTCAAAGGCAAGGTGGCGATCGTGACCGGCGCCGGCCAGGGCGTCGGCGAAGGGATTGCTGCAATTCTGTCAAAGGAAGGGGCCAAAGTCGTGGTGAACGACTTTTTTCAAGAGCGCGCCGACAGGGTTGCCAAAGACATAGTTGCCGCAGGCGGAGAAGCCGTTGCGCTGCAGGCGGATGTTGCTGATTTCGACTCGGTCACGCAAATGGTCAAAAAGGCGCTGGATAAATTCGGACGCATAGACATCCTGGTGAACAACGCCGGTGTCCCGGCGCCTTTGCCCGAGGGAGATACCCCCGCCTCGATGGATAATACCTTCGATAAGGTGGACCGTGCTCTCTGGAAGCGCTATATCGACGTCAATATATATGGTGTGATGAATTGCACACGGGCCGTGCTGGATGGAATGATCAATCAGAAGTACGGCAAGATCATCAATATCATCTCCGACGCCGGCAGGATCGGCGAGCCCAGGCAGGCGGCCTATTCCGCTGGCAAGGCCGGCGTGATGGGTTTCAGCAAGGCGCTGTCCAAAGAGGTGGGCAAGCATTGTATCAACGTCAACTGCCTGGCCCTGGGCGCCGTGCCGCATCCAGGCCTGGATAACCGCAGAATTGGCATGATGGTGAAGATGGGCATGACAGAGGAGCAGGCCAGGGACATGATCAAAGGTATCAGGGAGAAGGCTATAAAGCTGTACCCCATGGGCAAAGGGTTGGGGCGGTTCGGGACACCTGCAGACGTAGGAAATGCAGTCGCTTTCTTTGCATCCGACGCCTCTGTTTTTATCAGTGGGCAGACGCTGAGCATCAGCGGAGGATATACCACGGTGGGTTAACCCGTATTATCAGGGGATTTTTAGATTTCTTGAGCTTTTGCTTATACACTGCAAGGAGGTGAGTTAATCGGAAAAGTCAGTAATTTATTTTTTCAGGTACGGAAAATCAAACACTGCAGCGGTTGAATTAACGAGATTTAAGGAGGGACCATGATAAAAAAAGGCACTTTGTTATTGACCATAATTATTGTTCTGTCTGTACTGATCGTCTCCTGCACTCAACCTGCTCAGCCGGGGCAATCGCAGGCATCTCAGACTCCCGAGAAGACATATCACTGGAAATATGTACAGGCCGTGCCGGCCGCGGCAATACATATTAACAACACGGTATTTCTTCCGCACCTTGAAAATATAGAGAAACGCAGCAACGGCCGTCTAAAGATAGACTGGGTCAACTGGGTTGAGACCCCCTACAAAGGGAGCGATGCTCTGCGCGTGGCGCGCGATGGACTGGCTCAGGGATGCGAGGTGCTATTCGGATATTGTACCGGCGATGCGCCTATGCTGGGCGCCCCCGAGCTTCAATATATGGCTCCGCATAAAGTTGATCTGCCTGAATTATACTCGCTGTATGGAAAGGTATGGAGCAACCCAAAGGTAAAGGCCGCGGTTCTGGACAAGACCATGCAGGACTTTAATGCGGTGTCGCTCGGCGTTTATCACTGGGGACCGCAGCCCTTCTGGCTGACCAGGGAAGTCAAAAAGCCGGCTGATTTCAAGGGTATGCAAATACGCGAGTTTTCCGCCGAAGGAGCTGACATGGTCAGGGCCCTCGGTGCTTCCGTCACCCTGGTAACCGCCGCTGAGGTATTTACGGCATTGGAAAGAGGTATGTGCGACGGATTGATATCTGCGCCGCAGGCTATGCTGGCCGGGGGATGGTACGAAGCTATAAAATACGTGTACCTGTCAAATACGAGAATAACAGCCAATTCGTTCACCATAAATAAGAAGGCCTGGGATTCTCTGCCGCCTGATCTGCAGCAGATCATGGCTGAGGAAATAGCCGCCGCTTGCGCGGAATTGAACGTAGCCAACGTAGAAGATTCTTATAAACTGTACGAACTGTTTGGTAACCAGATGACATTCAACGAAGACAATGAAGAAGATTACCAGTACATCCGCAACCTGTGTAAGGAAAATGTATGGCCCAACTGGCTCAAGCGGGTAGGCCCGCAGGGCAACGACGTACTCAACATGTGCCTCGAAGCTATGGGGGCTTCGGAAAGATACTAATTAACGGCAGTTATGTCGGACTAACCGGCATATCCAGTGGGAGTGTATGAGCCATGACGAAAATAGCAGCTACGATCGACACGATCATTGAGCGGCTGTCCGTTGCGGGTCTCTGGATAGGCTCAATAGGTGTGTTGATCATGTTTGTCATCGTTTTCATTGAAATCGTGGTGAGAAAGGCATTCGAAACCAGTATATACATAAGCCAGGATTATTCAGGATATATGATGGCTATTTGTCTGGCGCTTCCACTGGGTATGCTGGTCAGGAGGCGGGGGCATATCAAAGTCGATGTTATATTTGCACGCCTCCCTCCCAAAGTAAAGTACTGCTTTGATCTGGCTTTTTTAGTCATAATGCTTTGCTATGGAATAGCATTGACGTACATATGTTACGGGCTGTCCAAGGATTCATATGATCTGAAGGCTGTCAGCATTGATTTAAGTCATACGCCACTCTGGATCCCGCAGTCTACGCTGGTCATCGGAGTAGGTTTCTTTGTTATTACATTGATATTCGAGATCTATAAAATGCTGTTCATGAGAAGCGGTGGCGCGGCAATCCCGGCTCCCATTAAATCACCCGGAGCGGAGAACAAATGATTATCAGCCTGATAATGTTCGCAACCATACTCATGCTCGTAATGATAGGTGTCCCCATAGCTGCAGCGCTGGGAATGACGGGTATCGTAGCCATCCTCCTGTTTGATCCCAATTTGCTCAAAGGAGCAGCGTTTACCGTGTGGGCTAATGCTACGAGCTTCATACTGGTCTCGGCGCCGCTGTACATCCTTATGGGGGACATGATAATCAGATCGGGTGCAAGCACTCGATTTTACAGCGGCATGGGACTCTGGATGCGTAAAATCCCGGGAGGATTGCTGCATACCAATATACTGGCATGCACTATTCTGGCTGCCATCAGCGGCTCCAGCGTTGCGACGGCGGCTACGGCGGCATCAGTGGCGATACCCGAGCTGGATAAGCTGGGCTACGAGAAAAAGATGACATACGGTTCTATCGCCGCCGGCGGCACACTGGGAATACTCATACCCCCCAGCATCTCCATGATCATATACTGCGGTCTGACATCGACATCCGTGGCGGAGTGCTTCATTGCCGGGGTGATTCCCGGCCTGATCATGAGTTTCCTCTTCATGACATATATCGGTGTTAACGCCCTGATCAATCCGGCTATTGCACCGCGCAGAAGCAGCATCGTCAAGATCACGCTCAAAGTGGCATCCCAATCGTTGCTTGATGTGATACCCATCCTGCTGCTGGCAGTAGTTGTATTTGCCGGCCTGTATTTAGGCTGGGCCACCCCCACTGAACTGGCCGCCATCGGGGTATTCTTTGCGCTGATACTTCTCGCCATCAATCATAATTTCAACTGGAAGACCATATTCGGCAGCGCATCTTATGTAGCGCGCGTTGGCAGTCCTCTGCTCTTCATCATCATAGGTGCGCAAATATTCTCATTTGCACTGTACACCTGGGGCGCCACCCAGGAGCTTACCGTGGCGGTTACAAATGCACCTCTGCCGCCGCTTGGTATCTGGGCGATACTCGCTGTTCTATTGCTTGTACTGGGCATGTTCATCGACGCGATATCGATGATGGTGCTCACCGTGCCTGTGATCTTCCCCATCATGACGGGGCTGGGGTTCGATCCCGTCTGGTTGTGCGTCGCGGTTACGCTGCTTCTGGAGACCGGCCTGATAACACCGCCGGTAGGGATGAACCTTTTCACAATTCAAATGCTTGCTCCGGGATCGACCCTGGGTCAGATTGCCCGAGGTTCCTTACCTTTCGTGATAATACTTTTTATCGGAGTTATTGTGGTCACAGCTTTCCCTGAAATCGCGTTGTGGCTGCCTGCCCACATGAAAACACCGGTTGGACCGTGAACCCGAAGTAAACAAGCAGTTCGCTTAATAAAGAGAAGGGCGGGGTTTTATAAAACCCCGCCGCCTTATTTGTCAGGCCGCATGTCCCTTTATCAAAACAGATTGGATTCCTTCTGCGTACCGAATACCTTGCGCAGAACATCGCACATCTCGCCCAGCGTAACATAGACAGCCGCACAATTGATGAGCGCAGGCATTATGTTGTCCTTGCCTTCGGCCGACTTTTGCAGCCGGTCCAGGCAATGCGTGACTTCTTCGTTGTCCCGTTTGTTCTTGAGCTGGGCCAGGCTTTTCTTCTGGGTCAACTCAACCCCGGCGCCGACCCTGTGCAGAGATATCTGAGGTGCTTGCGAAAGATATTTATTTACTCCCACTACAATCCGCTCGCCCTGGTCGACCTCCTTCTGATAATTGTAGGCGGCCTCCTGAATAAGAGCTGTCTGGTAACCGGCTTTGATAGCGCTGGCCGCACCGCCCAGTTTCTCTATCTGCTCAATAATTCGGTTGGCTTCGTTCTCAAGCCTGCCGGTCAGGCACTCCAGGTAGTAGCTGCCGCCCATCGGGTCTACAACATCGGCAATGCCGCTCTCACTGGCAATGATCTGCTGTATGCGCAAAGATTGGGTTGACGCTTCCTCGGTCGGGATGCAAATAGCCTCGTCATAGCTGGCGACTGCCATCGATTGGACGCCGCCCAGCGCTGCCGCCAGCGCCTGTATGGTTGCCCTTGAGATATTATTGAGGGGTTGCTGCGCTGTAAGAGTTACTCCCCCTGTCTGAACATGGGTGCGGAACATCAAAGAGCGTGGATCTTTGGCGCCGAACCTCTCCTTCATGATACGGGCCCACATACGCCGCAGCGCACGCAGCTTGGCGACTTCCTCAAAAAAATCATTGTGTATCTGAAAATGCCAGGAAAGGCGTGGAGCAAACGAATCGACATCCAAACCCCGGTTAACCAGTGCATTAACATACTCGATAGCATTGGCCATGGTCAGGCCGATTTCCTGGGCGGCTGTCGAGCCCGCTTCGCGTATGTGGTAGCCGGAGATGCTGATAAAGTTCCAGCGAGGGAGGTTTTTACTGCAATACTCGGCAATGTCGGCCACCAGTCTCAGTGACGGCTCCGGCGGGAAAATATAGGTATTACGCGCGATATACTCCTTAAGGATATCATTCTGTACCGTCCCGTCCAGTTTGTCCAGGTCGATACCCCCCCTCTCAGCCAGACATATATACATGGCCAGCAGCGGCGCGCAGGTGGCATTGACCGTCATGGAGGTGCTTATTTGATCCAGTTCGATACCCTCAAACAGCACCTCCATATCGCGCAGTGAGTCCACTGCGACCCCCACCCTGCCCACCTCACCGCGCGCATACAGGCTGTCCGAGTCGTAACCGAGCTGGGTTGGCAGGTCGAAAGCGATGCTGAGGCCGGACTGTCCCTGTTTGAAAAGATGGTGGAAGCGCTGGTTAGTGTCCCGGGCACTGCCGAATCCCGAATACTGGCGCATCGTCCATAACCTGCCGCAGTACATAGCAGGATGTATACCCCTGGTATACGGATATTGCCCCGGATAACCCAGATCACGCTCATAATCGAAACCGCCCAGATCCTCGGGCGTGTACAGCGCCTCCAGCTCGCTGCCCGAGCTGGATTTATATGAGGCCCGGCGGGATTTACCTGATTTTAAAGCCGGGTTGAGCGTATCCTCGACCCATTTTCTTTTATTGCTCATATTCACACAGCTCCGTTTTCCATATTGACAAATCCAGGAATGTAGTATAGAATTTTGCCATCAATGTATTAATAATATTACAATATAACATTATTATATTAAATTAATACAAGCCGGGTCAATAATACTTGCAGGGGTCACTGAATAGAAGCCGCTTTTCGGTAGTCGTGTGAAGTAAACTGTGAAACAGGTCAAATAAAGGAGAGACGACAATGGCCGAGAGATTATTCACCGAAGCTGAGCTCGAGGAGCTGGGTACTGAAACAGTCGATCTGGTTGAGAAGGCGATAGATGCGGGTGATCTGCAGAAGGCCAGGAAACTGAACCGTCGCCAGTACAAGGAATTCTACTCCATGCACGAAGGGTTCCGGGATTGGATCGCCACCCTGATGAGCTATGTCTATAACCGTATGGGTGACGAGGCCCTCTATGAAGTGCTGCATGAGGTTTTCAAGGATTTTGCGATCCTGGCTCAGATATACCGCGCGGAAAACGTTAAACGCCAGGTGCAGATGCTGTGTGCCGGTTTCCGCGGGCACCTGACCAAGCTGAAGATAGAGGAAGACGATGAGAAGGTTACGGTTATGATGATGCCCTGCGGTAGCGGTGGCAGGGCTATCTTAAATAATAGCTATAACCCTCCCAAGAATTTGGCCAAAGTGAAGAAAGCCCAAAAAATGACGTTCGGTATGACCGATGTCCCGGTGTACTGTGTTCACTGCGCGCTGCAGGATATAGTGCCCATAGAGGAGACAGGATACCCCATCTGGATCATTGAGCCGCCCAGGGAGTTTGGCAAGGACCCCTGCCGCTACATGATATACAAGGACCCGGACAAGATCCCCGCCAAATATTACGAAAGGTACGGGTTGAAGAAACCGGCAAAGGATTAATTTTAGTGAAAGGAGAATTGCTGTGATTCAAGCACTGGATGGTATAAAGGTACTGGACCTGTGCCGTGGCTATCCCCCTGCTTTTGCGGCCATGCATATGGGTGATTTCGGCGCAGACGTGATCAAGGTCGATCCCGTCGGGTACGTTCTGGCGCTTCCTATGGAAGCGGCTGCGCAAACGATGTCTGCGTATACCTTTATAGACCGAAACAAGCGCAGCATCAAGCTGAACCTGAAATCGGAGCAGGGGAAAGAGGTCATTTATAAGTTGATCAAAAAGATGGATGTCCTGGTGGAGAATTCGAGGCCGGGCACAATGGAGAAGCTGGGCATCGGGTATGACACCTTGAAGGAGATTAATCCACGGCTGGTATTCTGCGCGGTCAGCGGATACGGACAAACGGGCCCATACAGGGATATCGTAGGGCATGATGCCAATTTCATGGCCATCTCCGGCGCGCTCAGCCTGATCGGTCCCAAGGATGGGCCGCCCTGTTGGCCCAGCAACATGGTCGCCGATTTTGCCGGCGCGGGATTGCATCCACTGATAGGAATACTGATTGCCCTGCAGGCCAGGGAGAGGACGGGTAAAGGGCAGCTGGTGGATATCGCCTACCTCGACAGCGTTTTCTCATTGATCTCGTTTGATGCTACGATGTATATGGTTTCAGGAGAAAAAAGGAGGCGGGGCCTCACACCTCAGACCGGCGGCGAACCGCACTGTTCCACCTATCTTACGAAAGACAACGAGTATATCACCATCCAGTTTATCGAAACGCCTTTCTGGAAAAACTTCTGCGAGGCCATCGGGCGGCCGGACCTGATAGCCAGGCAATGGCCGAAAGACGATGCCGACCGTCAGGAGATGTTCAAGATAATGAGGGAGCTCTTTCTGACCAAAACGCGGGATGAGTGGTGGGAATGGGCCAAACAGAGGCAGGTGTTCTTCGGCCCGGTGCTTTACATAGAAGAGGCGATGGACGATCCTCAACTGAGGAGCAGGCAGATGATAATGGAGAAAGAGCATCCCGTGCTGGGGAAGATAAAGCAGCTGGGAAACCCGCTCAAATTATCCGATACCCCCGCCCAGTTCAAAACATACTGTCCCATGCCTGGTGAACATACCGATGAGATATTAGGAGAGATGGGCTACTCCGTGGCCCAGATCCAAAAGCTGAGAGAAACCAAGGCCGTCGAGTGATAAGCAGCGTCATTTCTGGAGGTAGCAACCATGTTAAAAGGAATCAGAGTACTGGACGTCGGTGGTTGGGGAGTGGGGCCGATAGCTTGCTGTCTGTTAGGCAGCCTCGGTGCAGATGTCATCCGCTTCGAACCGCCCAAGTATGACGGGCTTTACCATGTCGGTACCATGTTGAGCGGCGCCGGCACCACCTATATCTCCGCTCATTTCAACGAGCGCAACATCATCATCGACCTTAAGAAAGAGGAAGACCGGGAGCTCGGCCTTAAAATTGCCGCAACCGCGGATGTATTAATCGAAAACCATCCGCCCGGCGCTATGGCAAAGCTGCAATTCGATTACGAAAGCGTTCGCAAAGTGAATCCGAACATTATTTACTGCGCGAGCTCCAGCTATGGTACAAAAGGACCCTATGCCAATATGCCCAGCAACGATCCCATGATGCAGCTCGCTTCAGGTTTCGCCAGCCTGAATGGATCGCCGGGCAGCCAGGGCGAGATGTTTCGATATGTTGCTTCTGTGGACTATACCACCAGCCTTAACATCGTACAAGCGGTGCTGCTGGCATTAATGGCGCGCCAGGTTACCGGTCGCGGCCAGAAAATCGAGATGTCGCAGTTTGAAGCAGTGCTGGCCCTGCAGACGACCCGCATCGCGGAGTTTTTCGCAACCGGGAAAAGTCCCGCTCCCATGGGCACGGCCAATCCCAATATCGTGCCGTCACAGTCTTTCCGGACATACGACAATAAATACGTCAATGTCAGTGTCCATCGTGAAGAATACTGGCCGAGACTGTGCAAGGCGCTGGGACTGGCCGACCTTGAAAACGATCCTAAATATGCTACCAATGAGGGCCGTGTTAAAAACAGGGAGGAGCTTATACCCATACTGGAGGAAAAATTTGCCCGGGAGCCTGCCAGGTGGTGGCTGATGCTGATGCGGCGCAGCGGCGTTCCCATCGGCCCGATTCACTCGGTGGACGAGATATACAACGATCCTCATCTTAGAGAAAACAAGATGATTTTGAAGTTGAAAACCCCCTGGGGTCCGACCCTGTTCACCAATTTTCCTCTCAAATTCAGCAATCCACCCAGACCTATCAAAATCACAGCGCCGGTTAAGCCCGATAAGAACAGGGGGGAGATTCTGGCGGAGGTTTCCGGGTCGAATAAAGAAACCAAAGGCAAACGAGTTAAGTAGAGGGAGGATCTGAGCGATGATACCTCTGAAGGGAATTAAAGTACTGGATTTAAGCGAGGAAATCGCGGGCCCGTTCTGTGCCATGCAACTGAGCGATGGAGGGGCCGAGGTTATCAAGGTGGAGCCTATCGAGGGAGATTGGTCGCGCCACCTGGGAGAGAAGAAAAACGGTGAAAGCGTTCTCTTCCTATCATTGAACCGCGGCAAGAAAAGCATTGCGCTGAATCTGCAGGAAGCCGGAGGGCGGGAGATAGTGCGCAAGCTGGCCAAAGATGCAGACGTCCTTATCGAAAGTTTCGGCCCTGGCAAAGCTGAAGAACTGGGAATCGGATATGCTCAGCTGTCCGCGGAGAACCCCGGACTAGTCTATTGTGCGATTTCCCCCTTCGGCCCCGCCGGCCCCTATGCGGGGATGCCGGCCTCTGAGCTTGAGATACAGGGCATGGCGGGTTACCAGTGGTTTCTGGGTGAGATGGGGGAGGCGCCGGTGCGCCTGGGAGCGGACATGGCGACCAGCACAACGGGAATGTGGTCATTTATAGGCATACTCTCCGCCCTGTTCAGCAGGAAGAAAACAGGCGTCGGCCAGAAGATAGACAGTTCCATGTTCTTAAATATGATCATGATGTATGGATATGTCATAACGGCTCATTACAATCTGGATTTCCCCGGCGGGTGGCATTTCACCGGTCCGTTTGATCACGCGGAAACGGGATACAGGACCAGGGACCGTGCACTTATGTTCGGTATGCCGATCGCGGCCGACAAGATTCAGTCCGCCTGGGAATCTTTCTGCAGGCAGGTTGGGCTGGAAGCGCTGCTGGAAGACCCCTATTTCAAGGAAAAAGGCATGCGTATGGTGGGTATCGGTCGCGATGCCCAGGAATTCAAGCCCGTGATTGAATCAGCCCTTGAAAATATGACATCCGCAGAGATAAAAAAAATCGTCGAAGGCCTGTCCGGCTACTGTGCGGTATTCAAGAATCTGGAGGACGTGTTCAGCGAACCACAGGTTGAAGCCGTTAATATGGTCGAAGAGATTGAACATCCGACCGCCGGCAAGATAAAGGTCACGGGGATACCCTGGAAGCTGCTGGATACTCCTTTAAAGGTGCAGGGCCCTCCTCCCACGCTGGGTCAGCATACGGAAAAAATCCTGCAGGCGCTGGGCTATTCAGCCCGGGAGATCGCTGCCTTTAGGGAAGCGCAAATCGTAGCTTAATAATGATGGAGGACAGCATAAGATGATTGTTGATGCTCACACCCATTTCTGGTTCAAAGGATTCATGCCGACGGCGTTCCACAGGAATACGGCCGAGGAATGGGCCAAGAAGGAGGCGGGGCGCAAGCCCGAGATGATCCTTCCCAAGATCGAGGAGGGGGTCACCGATCCGGACGGCACGGACTATATAGCAAATATGGATAAGGCCGGTGTGGATGCCAGCATCATCATGATGACCGACTTCGGCACATACTGGACCGGTGAGGAACCCGCTGTTCCATACGAAGAACAGGTCGTGCTTTTTGGCGAATTTCAGAAGAAATACAAGGGCAGGCTTTACGTCTGCGCTTATGTTGATCCGCGCAGGCCGGACTGCGCAAAGATCATGACCAGGGCCATCAAGGAATGCGGCTTGAAGGGATGCGGCGAGTTCACGACTAAAAGCCTGCTGGTGAACAGCGACGAGGCGAAACCGCTGGTGAAGGTATGCGCCGATCTGGACATACCGGTGGTGATCCATACACGTGCAGGCGAAGGCATCAATATGGCCGGCGCAGATTTCACCATACCCAACCACAACCATCCCGGCCATATCGCAGGGCTGCTCAAAGCTTATAAGGGATTGAAAGTCGTGATTGCCCATGCCGGTTATCCCAAGTGGTGGGAGGCTGCCATACAGGTAGCCAAAGGATACCCCAATTGTTACCTTGAGCTGTCAAACTGGAATTTTGGAGCCATCAACCTGGATGACTTCGTGCCGATCCTGGCCTGCATGCGGGACAACCTGGGCGCAGACCATATCCTGTTTGCCAGCGACCATCCCTCGGGCAAACGCTACCGCTCGCTGGGTTTCCTGCCGGGCTGGGTCAACTTCTTCAAGGAGCTGCCGGAGAAAGCGAAGAGCCTGGGATATGAATTCACCAAAGCCGAAGTAGATATGATACTGGGCGAAAACGCCAGAAAACTTTTCAAGCTATAGAAATTCAAAGGAGAACGAGAGATGACCATATTAGTGACAGGTGGAAAGGGCTTTATAGGCGCCCGCGTTATCAAAAACCTGGTGGAGCGTGGTGAAGAGGTGGTCTGCATGGAGCCCAAGCTCACGCCGGGAAGGCTGGGTGAGCTGGCCGGCAAGATCACCATGGTCGAAGGCGATATAGTAAACTTCGCTAATATCTCCGACGTCATGAGCAAGTACAAGGTCGACAGAGTGGCGCACATGGTGTTCTTCTCGGCGGAGGAGCGTGGCGTCAGCGAGCGCCCCGAGAAGGCCGGTGACCTGTATAAGCAGATGATGATCATGAACACCGGCACTTTCCATATTTTTGAGGCCGCCCGCCTGGCCGGTGTAAAGAAATTTGTTTACCCCAGCTCCATACAGTATCACGGAATACCCTGGGACGGCCCGGAGCCAGTGAATGAGGACTCCCCGGCCAGGCCCAACAGGGGTTACGGAATCGGCAAGTTTTTGTGCGAGCACCTGGCACATGAATACAACAGGCTGCTCAAGACAGATATAGTCACTATAAGGATACCCGGCGTATACGGACCGGGCGTGCGAATCGGCGCCCGGGGAGTAAACCTGATAGGTACGGCTGGAGCGCTGGGCAACGAGATACCTTTCCCGTATCCGGCCAAGCAGTACATCGTGCTGGCTCACGTCGATGATATAGCTGAAATGGTGGCCAGGATACTGTTTGCGCCGAAACTGCCGCATGAGGTCTATCATGTCGGCGGTCACTATGTCTCGTACGGCGAAATGGCGGAGATAGGCCGAAAGATCATCCCCGACATGAAGGTCACCTTTGATGACAGCGGTCCCTTCGGTCACATGTATAAGATAGATTGCAGCAGGATGATCAAAGAGATAGGAGTGCAGCACCGCAGCCTGTATGACGGGTACTTCGAACTGGTTAACCTGACTCGCAAAGAGAACAACCTGCCGCCGATAGAAAAGAAATAACTTACACGTATGAGCGGGAGTATAAAATGAGTGAAAATGTAGCTGGTGCAGAGAAAAAGACTATTCCTTTGCAGGAAGGCCTGTTCGAAATGGGCAGCGACGACAAATATCATCTGGTGGCCAGCCGATGTAAAAGCTGCAGACTAACATTTTTCCCCAAGAGGAAATACTGCGGGAAATGCGGCTCTGCCGACGTCGAGGTGTTTAATCTGAGCGACCGCGGCAAGGTCTTTACCTTCAGTCAGGTAGACAGGAAGAGCATATATACAATTATAGATCCGCCCTATATGGAGGCGGAAGTCGAGATGCCGGAAGGCGTCCATATATTCACAATACTGGATAAATGCGATTTTAAGGCGGTGGACTTCGGGATGGAGGTGGAAGTCTATATGGACAAGGTCAAGCAGGATGAAGCGGGCAACGACGTCATAGCCTTCAAATTCAAGCCCGCTGCTTAACTATTGAGGCTTAAATCGGCTCAGTTTGACGGAGGAAACGGCATTATGAATGAAGTAGTAGTAATGGGAGTGGGCACTCTTCGTTTCGGCAGGTGGCCGAATAAGTCTGTTATGGAGATGGCCGAGGTGCCCATTGAGGCTGCGCTTAAGGACTCGGGCATCCCGTTCAAGGACATTCAGGCTGCATACATAGGCAGTGAACTGGGGCATTTCCCGGATGCCAGGATGATCGTACAGAATTTCGGTTGGACCGGCATTCCCATCAGCCAGATGCAACAGGCCTGCGCCAGCGGATCGGCCGCATTCAGGGAGGCCTTTTACTCCGTAGCCTCGGGCAGGTATGACGTAGTCCTGGTGGCAGGCTACGAAAAAATGGGGAAGGGGCTGATCCCGGGCGGCGTACCCGAGCAGGACAAGGAGTACCATCTCCATTATATGGGGCTCGATGTAACGCCGGCCCGTATCGCCATGGCCATTAAAAGAAGAATGCTTACCTACGGCGATACTCTTGAGATGCTGGCGGCCGAGGCAGCCCAGTGCTTTGAGTACGGGCCGCTTAACCAGTATGCGCACAACCAGAAAAGATACACCATGGCCGATGTGCTGGAGTCGCCCATGATCTGCTCTCCGCTTACTCTCCTGATGAGTTGCCCTATCAGCGATGGGGCGGCGGCGGCCATCATCTGCAGCAAGAAAAAAGCCAGGCAGTTCGGAGCGGGCAGGGCTATCACCGTTGCTGTGAGTGTTGCCGGTACGCCGGATTATAACGATCTGGTGGGCGGGCCCGGACCGCACATCGGCGGCGACTTCAAGGGAGGCAAACTGACCAGCAGGGTGAGCAAGGAAGCATACGAGAAGAGCGGTATAGGGCCACGAGATATCAAGGTCGTCCAGTGCCATGCGCCTTTCGCCGGCGGTGGCGCAATCTGCATTGAGGCGCTTGGCTACTGCGAAGAAGGTGAAGGAGGGAAATGGTTCCTGGAAGGTAAAACCAGGATTGACGGTCAGGTAGCCGTCAATACCGACGGCGGCCTGATAGCCAGGGGACATCCCCTGGGAGCCACCGGAGTCGCCGAGATTGGCGAGCTCGTCCGCCAGTTGAGAGGCGAAGGCGGCGCCCTGCAGATACCAAACAATCCCAAAGTAGCCATGGCACACAATACGGGACTGGGCTGCATAAACCTTCACATCCTCAAGAAGTAGTAGCTGTATTTCGGGGATTGTGCCGGCAGCAGTGTACCAGCATAGGGCTGGATATCTTATAAGATATAACGTTTAAGTAAATTAATAAAGGGATGAAAAACGAGGAATATTTCAGCAAGCTGTTCGCCTCCGAGCCGTCAAGCAGGCCGGACAAGGTCACCAATCTGGGCGAGGCGATAGGGAAAAACCTGAATCCGGGCATGTCCGTTTTCCTGGGCTGGAACGCCAATGCGGCGGTCTGCGAGATAATGAGGCGGTATCAAGGCGGCAAACCGGGCTTCACTCTGGTCATGTCTCTTACCTGGGACCTTTCCCTGAACCTGGTGCACGGTGGTCTGATCAAGAGAATCATATCTGGGGGATGCTCATATCCCGCCCCCGGCCCGGCGCCCAGCCACGTAATACAGAGGGCCTATCGCGAAGGCAAGGTGGAGATCGAAAACTGGACTCTCTATTCCATGCAGCAGAGGCTGATGGCGGGTGCGCTGGGAGTTGGTTTCATGCCCACCAGGTCCATCGCCGGAAGCGATATGGCGATGGAAAACAGGGCATGCTTTAAGGAGATTGCAGATCCCTTTGACAGCAGCAGGAAAATTGGAGCGGTAAAAGCCTTGAATACCGACATCGCCATCGTCCACGCACTGGCTGCTGACAGATACGGCAATACCATCATGTCTCCCGTTTCGCAGGACACTTTGTGGGGTCCCAGGTCGGCAAGGGGTGGAGTGATTGTGACGGCCGAAAAAATAGTCGGCCCGGAATTCATACGACGTCATGCCCATCTGGTCAGCATTCCGGGATACCTGGTCAGGGCGGTTTCGCTGTGTCCGCTGGGAGCTCATCCGGAAGGTCATTTCTCCTGCATCGAGGGAGTTGACAGCTACGGCGAAGACTACGACTTCATGCTCGAGCAGAAGAAAGTCAGCAGAGAACCTGATCTGCTGAATGACTGGTTGAAACAGTGGATATACGATGTACGGGATCATGAGGAATACACTGGCCGAATCGGCTTTGAACGCATCTTCAGCCTTAAACATAAGATCAATACGACGCAATGGGAAAATGATTTAAATTCATGCGCTTGTGACAGGCAAGCGGGCCGTACGGAGAAGATGATTATCGCCGCGTCGCGGGTGATCGCTGAAAGGGTAAAAGAGGCCGGATACAAGGTACTGCTGGCAGGAATCGGGATACCGGGACTCGCCTCTTGGATAGCCTACTATCGGCTCAAGCAGGAGGGTGTTGAAATAAAGCTAATCCTGGGTTCGGGCGTGTTTGGATATCAGCCCGGGCCGGGGGACCCGAATTCAGTGAGCGTCCGCCATGTGCCTTCCGCGGAGATGCTGATTGACACGGGCGAGATGTACGGGTTCATTATTTCAGGTGAGGGCGCCAGTTGTCTCAGCATCGTTGGAACTGCTCAAATCGATGAAAAAGGGAATATCAACACCACCCGGGTGGGCGCGGACACATATATCAGCGGTTCGGGTGGAAACAACGACAATACCAGCGGCGCCTCGGAGGTGATGGTAGTCATGGCACAATCAAAGAAACGCTGCGTCGAGCGGTTGGACTACCTGACCTCAGCCGGCGACAAAGTCAGCACTCTAATTACAGATATGGGAGTTTTTCGCAAAGGCTCCGACGGCCGTTTTATTCTGACCGACTGCATACCTGCAGCGGATAGTAAAGATCCGGCAGGTATACTGGCAGAGATTCAGGATAAATGCGGCTGGAAAATCAAAGCAGATCCAGCGTTGACCGCCATAGGCTCTTTTGATGAGCGTGACCTTGCTTTATTGAGGATGTTCGATCCGCACGGACACGTATCGGGAGGATAGGCGCCTGCAGCAGAGGACACCGGAGGTTATGCGCACTTGAGAAACGAGAGTATCCGTGGTATCCAATCCGGTGACGATCTTGCGCTGGCCAGGCTTATCAGCTTGGTCGAAAGAGGCGGCGCGCATGTTCCCGAGATCATGAGAACGCTGGCCGCGCAGGCCGGCAGGGCATATCGAATAGGAGTCACCGGCCCTCCCGGGGCCGGGAAAAGCACGCTGATCAGCGGCCTTACAACGCTTTTGAGGGAGAAGGGTTTCAGTGTGGCGGTACTGGCCGTAGACCCGACCAGCCCTTTCAGGGGAGGAGCCATACTGGGTGACCGTGTGCGGATGCAGAAGCATTATACCGATGAGGGTGTATTCATTCGCAGCCTGGCTACCAGGGGCGTAAAGGGAGGATTAACCGGCACGATCGGTGAGATTATCGACCTGGTCGACGCTGCCGGCAAGGACTATATACTGCTTGAGACGGTCGGTGTGGGTCAGGGCGAGTTGGATATAGTGAGCCACGTGGATACGGTTGCTGTTGTTCTGGTGCCGGGCGCCGGGGACAGTATTCAAATCATGAAGGCCGGAATAATGGAGATCGCCGATATATTCGTAGTCAACAAATCCGACCTGGCCGGCGCCGATGAGCTGGTCAACAATCTAAATGCAACCATAGATTTAGGCAGGAAACAGGAGCGATGGCGGATTCCGGTTTTAAAGTGCCGCTCGGACCGGAATGATGGCATAAGGGAGCTGCTGGATCAAGTATTGAAGCACAGGTATTTGCTGGAGAGCCTGGGGTTGCTTGACGAGAGGCGCGGACGGCAGCGTCTGCAGCAGTTCCGGTCCATGCTGGAGCAGAAAATACTGGAGGAAATCAGATCGAAGCTACTGGCCGATGATAGGATTAAGGACATTGGTGAAAAAATCGAGAAGGGTGAGATTAGCCCATACGTAGCCCTCGGCCGTGTTCTGGAAGCAGGCCTGCCGTTATCTTCCCTTGAAAAAACATGTAATAGAACTGAAAAAAGGAGCAAGAAATGAGCGCTGAGCTAATAATCGAGCGTAAGGACTTTATCAGCACAGTCACCATCAACAGGCCCGACAAGAGAAACGCGCTCAATTACGAGGTTCTGAGCGGTATTACCAGCGGTCTGAGCGAAGTGGTAAAAGAGGGCAAGACCAGGGCTATCATCCTGACGGGTGCGGGTGAGATGGCCTTCAGTGCAGGTATGGACCTCATCTTCGTCAACACCGAGAGAGAGTTGGCCGACAGGACGCTGGCGGATGCATTAAACAGCCTGGTCAACTGTCCTATCCCCATCATAGCCAGGATACATGCGGACGCACTGGGCGCGGGCTGCGATCTTACTACAACCTGCGATTTCAGAATAGCCTCCGACAATGCCAGAATGGGAATCCCGCCGGTGAAGTTCGGCTGGGTTTACTATCCTCAGTCCATCCAGCGCCTGATAAATTTAATCGGTCTGGCATATACCAAGGAGCTGTTTTTAACCGCGCGGTTCATGCCGGCTGCAAAGGCCAGGGAGATCGGCCTGCTCCATTCAGTGGTGTCCCTCGCCGAGCTGGATGCGACGGTGAACGGTCTGGCGCAGGATCTGGCTGAGATGGCGCCACTGGCCGTACAGGGTACAAAGTACGTAATCAATCAGATTCTCCATTACCAGAAGCTTGACAGCGCCGTAGAGCAGGAGATCGACCGGCTGATCTGGAGATGCTACCAGTCGGAAGATGCTGTGGAGGGCAACCGGGCGTTCAAAGAGAAGAGGAAGCCCGATTTCAAGGGTAGATAGCTGTAGAAGCCGGCTATCTGCCGTATCCGTGCCACCCACCGTCGCTGGTCACGCCGGCATCAGCGGCTATGACAGCGCCTGTGATGTAGCGAGACTTGTCGGAGACCAGGAAATAAGCAAGCTCAGCTATATCCTCAACCATCATAGGCACGTGCATGGGGATGTTTTTGAGGAACAGCTCGATATTTCGGTCGCCCTGGTCGGAAGCCATCTGTGTCTGAACATAGCCCGGCGCGATGCAGTTCACCCTAATCATATAGCCGGCCAGCTCGCGGGCAAGAATGTGCGTGAACATGTTAACAGCCGCTTTCATCGGTCCATATACTATGCAGGGCAACGATATAAGTCCGTGTACGGAAGAGATATTGATAATACAGCCGCTCTTGCGCGGCTTCATTTCCATGGCAGCCCTGCGGCTGCAGTAGTAAACCCCTTTGAAATCCGTGTTGATTATGTTGTCAAGGTAGGCCAGGTCCAGCTCGGTGATGGGGTTGGTCGGCTGCGCAACGCCCGCGTTATTGACCAGTATATCGATCTTCCTGAACCTCTCGATCACTTTATCGAAGGCCGATTCTACATCTTGCAGTAATCCGACGTCCGTTTTGATGGCAAGCCCGTTGCCGCCGAGCGCTTCTATCTCACCCACAGTCTGTTCAAGCTTGTCATATCCACGCCCCAGCACCGCGACATCTATGCCGTTTTTAGCGAAATGCAGGGCGATGCCTTTCCCGATGCCCCTCCCTCCACCTGTAATGATCGCGACCCTGTTTGAATTTTCCATTGCTCTCGCCTCCTGTGATTAAGGTAATAATAATATAACAATATTATAAATATTGAGGCTGGATGTCAACTGTAACGTGCGCGGCTTAAACTGAAGGCGCGTCCCTACGGGGTATGATGCAGGGGCGGGTTTTCAAACCCGCCCGCTTTTAAAGCCAGATACAGTTTCTGCAACTGCTCGACAATGCCCTCGATTTTGCTGACTTCGCGCGGCTTTTTAGCCAGGGCCGTAACGCTGCCCGCCCAGTTCATGCCGCAGACGGCTGCGTAGGTTTTAAGGTTATCGATGGCCGTGCCGATGCCCTCTTCGGCCACAGCTATGCCGGCGAAGCGTTTATCTTCAAGCCCGGGCCAGATGGGGCAGGTCCTGTCCATAAAGTTCTTCAACAGCCCTGAGACCATCTCGAAATAGACGGGCGTGCCGAATACGACGGCATCTGCCTGTAAAAGCTTGGGATATATGCCCTGCATGTCGTCCTTGATAGCGCAGAGGCCTTTCCTATTTTTGCCGCCGGCTTCGCAGGTCAGGCAGCCGTTGCACATCCTCACGTCGAGCTTGCGCAGCAGCAGGAGCTCCGCTTCCGCGCCTTCCGCCACCGCCAGGCCGTGCAGATGTTTGAGCATCCACTCGGTATTGCCGCTCCTGGGCGAGCCGCACACGATTATTAATTTCATATTCCCAAACCGTAGGGGCGGGTTTTCAAGCCCGCCCGGTATCGGGCGCAGTTAAAGCAACGCCCCTACTCTAAATCCTCTGCGCTGAATCCCGTGAAAAAGCAGCTACGTTTGCCCGTGTGGCAGGTGGGCCCGGCCGGCTCGGCCTTTACCAGCAATGTGTCCGAGTCGCAGTCTTTGGATATGGATATCACTTTCAGCACGTTGCCCGATGTGCCGCCCTTGTGCCAGAGCTCCTGTCGGCTGCGGCTGAAGAAGACCATCTCGCCCTTCTGCAGCGTCAGCTTGAGCGATTCTTTGCTGGCGTAGCCCAGCATGAGCACCGTGCCGTCCTTAACGTCCTGCACGATAACCGGTATAAGTCCCTTTTCGTCGAATTTCAACATAGAAAATGCTCCTGTTTTATAGGCTGCTGTGTGATGCCGGATCAGGATATGGCCAGGGCTTCCTTGAGGTCGATATCGCCCGTATAGAGCGCCTTGCCGATGATGACGCCCTCCACGCCCAGCGCCGCCAGCTTCCTGATGTGTTCGATGGAGGAGATGCCGCCCGAGGCCACCACCGGTATCTTCAGCTTGCTCACCAGCTCGGCCGTTGTCTCATAGTTCGGCTCGGTGAGCGTGCCGTCACGTTTGACGTCCGTGTAGATGATACGCCTGGCGCCGATGGCGGCCATGGCCTGACTGAGATCCAGCACGGTCATGGTGGAGATCTTCATCCAGCCGTGTGTGGTCACATATGAATCGCGGGCGTCGATACCGACCACGATTGCCTCTCCGAACCGCTTGATAATGCGTTTGGTGAGTTCGATCTGTTCGACGGCCACCGTGCCCAGAATAACCCGTTTTACGCCCAGCTTGATGAGTTGTTCCACCACGTCCACCCGTCTGATTCCGCCGCCCAACTCCACCTCGAGGCTGGTGTTTTTCACAATGTCTTCAATGGCCTTAGTATTGCGGACCTCCCCGGCGGCAGCGCCGTCCAGGTCAACCAGGTGCAGCCTGCCGGCGCCCTGCTCCTGCCACCTGAGTGCCGTGGCTACGGGGTCGACTGAGAACACCGTCTCTTTGCTGTAATCGCCCTGGTAGAGACGCACGCATTTTCCACCTTTGAGGTCGATAGCCGGTATGATATCCATGGTATTAGTTCTTTAAGATTACCCCCTTCTGCGCAAGTGCGTCAATCCCGGCCCTGTCATATCCGAGCTCCTCGAGTATCTCAACGGTGTGTTCACCCAGCAGCGGAGCTCTGACGGCCTCTATTCGCTCGATGTCTGAGGGCCAGGCCGGCAGATTGGCAAGCTTTACTTTGCCGACACCCGGGTAATCCATGTCGAAAAAAATGTGCCTGGCAGTCACCTGTGGATCGTCAAGCACTTCCGGTATCTCGCGCACGGTCGCGCAGGGGACGCCGGCCTTCTCCATCTTCCGGATTATTTCGCCGGAGGGCAATTTACGTAAGGACAAAGCAATTTGGTTCGCCAGTTCATTGCGGTGCGCCAGCCTGCTCTGCGCGCTTGAATATTCCGGACGCCGTGCCAGGTCATCCATGTCCAGTGCGTGGCAGAAGGCCTGCCAGAACTTATCGTTGGTGACACCTACGAAAACATATTTGTCCGCCGACTGAAAACACTGGTAGGGAGCGAAGGCGGGATTGGCTGAACCCATCCTGGGCGTAACAAATCCCGTCAATGCGTAACCGGAGATGAAAGAAGACATGAAATAGACGGCGGTGTCGAAAAAGGATGCGTCTATCAATTGTCCCCTGCCCGTTTTCTCCCTTGCTATTACTGCCAGCAATACACCGTAGGCGGCCAGGAATGCTGTAGGGAGACCGATAATATTGGAGGGTATACGCACCGGAGGGCCGTCCGCTTCGCCTGTAATCGACATCAAGCCGGACATGGCGTGGATGACAGGGTCATAGGCCGGCTTCTGCCGGTAGGGTCCGGTCTGTCCGAAGCCGGAGACCGAGCAGTAGATGATGCGCGGATTGATCTTATTGATCTCGCTGTAGCCGATGCCCAGCTTCTCAGCTGTGCCCGGGGTGAAGCTCTCGAGCATTATATCTGCTTTGGAAGCAAGCCGGAGGGCGATCTCCCTGCCCTCGGGGGTTTGCAGATTGAGCGCAAGGCTGCGTTTGTTGCGGTTAATATTATAAAAAGCCAGGACGGTAAGTCCCTGTCGGAAAGGATCACCCTGATGAGATTCTATTTTTATCACGTCCGCGCCAGCCTGCGCCAGCATCAGGCCGCAGGTCGGGCCGTCCCCCGCGTGTGAGAAATCAAGCACCTTCAGTCCCTTAAGAGGATACATATTGACCTCCTTGGCAGACAAGAAATCGAAAATATTTATACCACTATATATCGTTGTTTACAATGCCTGGAACACAGTATATGTTATTTTTACCATTGACTTAGAAAAAAGGGAAATGTATACTGAGGTCAAATTAGTAACGGGGGGAATTCTATGAAGCTGTCGTGTCTGCAGGAAAATCTGAATAAAGGCCTCGGCATCATAGGCAGGGCGGTAGCATCCAGGACGACTCTGCCCATTACCCAGAATGTGCTTATAGCCACCGATGAAAAGCAGCTCAAGCTGGCGGCCACCAATCTGGAGATAGCCATCAGTTGCTGGATCGGGGCAAAGATAGAGAGCGAGGGTTCCATCACCATTCCTGCACGCGTATTGACCGAGTTCGTAGCTTCGCTGCCCAGCGATGTCATCAGCGTTAACCTCAAGCACCATACGCTTGAGCTTAAGAGCGGCCGTTACGAGGCCAGGATCAACGGGCTGGACGCCGCCGATTTCCCGCCCATCCCCCAGGTGGGTGACGGCTTCAGCACCAGGGTCAAGGCCGAGGATCTCAAGCAGGCTATCAGCCAGGTGGCATTCGCCGCCGCCACCGAGGAGTCGCGTCCTGTTTTAACAGGTGTGCAGACGGAGTTCGAGGGCAGCAAGCTGACTATGGCCGCCGCCGACGGGTTCAGGCTGGCCGTGCACCGCACCGACCTGTCCGAGCCGGTCAAAGAGAAGGTATCTATGATCATACCGGCCAAGGCCTATCACGAGCTCA
>JAFGHL010000004.1 GCA_016930155.1 Dehalococcoidia bacterium
CAGATTGTTGTGATTTCCAGGGACACCAACTCGGGTACACACGTATTCTTTAAGGAACATGTCGTCCAGATGTCGGGTCTTTCTACAGCAGATAAGACGCTAGAATACGGATCAAAGGTACTGCTGCTGCCGTCTACCGAAGAGGGTGTTACACAGGTGGCCAGCAATCCCAAAGCTATCTTCTACGCAGGTTTGGGCTATGTAAACAATACTGTTAAACCCCTTGGTATAAAAAAGACAGCAAGCGATACTGCTGTAAAACCGAGCGTTGCTACAGCTCTGGACGGGAGCTACGCGATTTCCCGCCCGCTGATGTACTACACAAATGGCGAGCCAACCGGAGCGGTAAAAGCATATATCGATTACTGTCTGTCCGCTGCAGGACAGGAGGAAGTGCTCAAGGCAGGCTTTGTCCCACTTGCTAAGTAGGGAGAAAAAGGTCTATATAGCTGAGAGAAATTATTGGCGACAATTAAAAATGCTACCGACACCGCCGCTCTTCAGGCTGCCGATATAAGCCTGAGGCGGCGGATCAGGCTTGGGGAAAGGTTCATTGAAGGCTGGATCTTTCTCGCAGGCCTTTTGTCCATTGTTATACTGCTGGGCATTATCGGCATATTGCTTAAAGAGGGGTTGCCTGTATTTGCACATACCAACCCGTGGGATTTCTTCTTCGGTACAAAGTGGTATCCCGTGTCAGATCCCCCGGTTTTTGGCATACTACCTTTCTTTGTATCGACCCTCATGATAACTCTTTTAGCCACGGTAATATCCGTGCCGGTGGGGGTAGCCTGTGCGGCCTACCTGTCCGAGGTAGCTTCCCCCCGTGTGGATGAAATAGTAAAACCCGTTATCGAACTGCTCGCTGGCATACCGTCGGTCATGATGGGCTTTATAGGTCTGGCCTTGCTCTCGCCGCTGGTACAGAGTGCGTTTAATTTGAATACCGGGCTATGCGGGTTAACAGCCTCAATCATGCTTTCCCTCATGAGCCTCCCTGTTATTGTCAGCGTTTCGGAAGACGCCCTTCATGCCGTGCCCAAAGAGTTCAAGGAGGCATCCTATGCGCTTGGCGCCACCAGGTGGGAGACGATATGGCATGTTTGTATACCGGCGGCCCTGTCAGGTATTGCGGCCGCCATCATGCTGGGCGTAGGACGTGCTATCGGGGAGACTATGACCGTCCTGATGGTGGCTGGAGGCGCCCTGGCAGTCCCCGTCTCACCCGTGGACCCGATGACGACCATGACATCTGCAATTGCATCAGGGATCGGAAATGCGGTCAGAGGGGGGCTTCAGTATCAGGCGCTGTTTGCTGTCGGTCTGATCCTGTTTATCCTGACACTGGCGGTTAACTGGATTGCGGAAAAGGTGCTGGACAGGCAGAAAAGGAAGTTCGCGAGGTAATGTCCTGATGGCTCATAGTTCAGCAATGTCACGCCAGATATCCCAGCGCACCGCTTTCGCTCTTCTTACTGCTGCTGCTGTTATAACTGTTGCGCCGGTCATGTTTATTATTGTTTACACCATTATCATGGGAGGCGGGGCCCTTAGCTGGGATTTTATAACGCAATTTCCATCACAGGCCGGCAAAGCTGGCGGCATCTGGCCGGCAATCGTGGGTACTTTCTATCTGATGCTGGGGACCCTGCTCTTTGCCCTCCCCGTAGGAGTGCTTGCGGGGATATATCTTACTGAATATGCACGGGACAACTGGCTGACCCGCCTGATCAACCTGGCCATCGTCAACCTGTCGGGTGTTCCCAGCATAGTATTCGGCCTGTTTGGACTAAGCATGTTTGCCCTGTTCTTTAAGTTCGGGTTGTCGCTGCTTTCCGCCAGCCTGACGCTGGCAGCCCAGGCCCTGGCGATGGTTATCACCACGTCTAGGGAAGCCATACTGGCCGTACCCAGGGAATACAGGGAAGGCAGCCTGGCTATCGGTGTAACCAAATGGCAGACCATCAAGCACATCGTATTACCGCAGGCCTTCCCTGGTATCATAACCGGGGCAGTGCTGGCCATAAGCCGTGCAGCCGGGGAGACGGCACCGATACTTGTAGTGGGGGCGGCATTCCTCATGCCGAAGCTTCCGCAGTCTCCTTTCGACCAGTTCATGGCACTGCCGTATCATCTATACACCGTGGCCGCCCACGTCCCCAACATGCCCAAGGAGACTGTCTGGGGTGTTGCCTTGATGCTTCTGATAGTCGTACTGTCCTTCGATATTTTAGCCGCTGTCATCAGAATAAAAACCAGACAAGGGAGATAGATATGGCTCTTAATGTGTTAGTACATGAGAACAATACAGAATCTACAGATAAGCACCATACAAAGCTGAAAACCGAGTCGGTTGACCTCTTCTACGGGTCTTTTCATGCTTTGAGGAACATCTCTGTAGAAATTCCAGCCTGTAAAATTACTTCTATTATAGGGCCTTCGGGCTGCGGAAAATCCTCTCTGCTTAGGCTTTTCAACCGGATGAATGACCTCATCCATGGCATTCGTGTAAAGGGGACTGTAAAACTGGATAGCACATCCATTTATGAAGCCAACATCGATGTGGTGGAACTCAGAAAAAAGGTCGGCATGGTTTTTCAGAAGCCGAACCCGTTCCCCATGTCCATCTTTGAGAATATTGCGTACGGCCCGCGACGGCATGGCATTAAAAACCGGGCTGAGCTGCAGGAAATAGTGGAAAGGAGCCTCCGCCATGCTGCCCTGTGGGATGAAGTAAGCGGGAAGCTGGATCAATCCGGGTTAGCGCTCTCCGGCGGACAGCAGCAGAGGCTCTGCATTGCCAGAGTACTGGCAGTGGAGCCGGAGGTCATCCTGATGGATGAACCCTGTAGCGCTCTCGACCCGCTAGCAACCCTGAAAATAGAGGATCTTATGCGAAACCTAGCCCGTGAGTATACAATCGTCATCGTTACGCATAATATGCAGCAGGCTGCACGTGTGTCGGATATGGCAGCTTTCATGATGATGGAAGAGGATAGGGCCGGGTCTTTGGTGGAATTCGGCCCGACATCCAAGCTGTTCACCAATCCCACGGACAAGCGTACCGAAGATTACATAACCGGCAGGTTCGGATGAGCAAACGAGGAGAGTAAATATGGAAATCAGGACGGAATTTCACAAGAAACTAAGAGAAATCCAAGATGAGATACTGGTTATGGGGGATATAGTTGGCAAGGCCCTGCTAAACTCGGTCAATTCTCTGAAAAACAGAGACCTGGAACTGGCCCATAAGATAGTAGCCGACGACCAGAACATCAATAACCGGAGATTTCTCATCGAAGAGAACTGTATCGAGCTGATCGCCACGCAGCAACCTATGGCTATAGACCTCCGCACTATCGTTGCAATATTCAACATCACCACCGAGATAGAGCGGATCGGTGATTATGCCGTGGGTATCGCCAGGATCACAATAATGATCGGCGACGAACCGCCCCTGAAACCGCTTATCGATATCCCGCGGATGGCGGAACAAACCGAAGATATGCTCCGGCGCAGTCTGGATGCTTTTATAAATCGAGATGCCGAGTCAGCTAAAAATATCAGTGCTGAAGATAACCTGGTTGATCAGTTATATGACCAGGTATTTCGCGAGCTGCTTGTTTTTATGGCAGAAGATGGGAGGACGATTACGCGGGCCACCCGCCTTATTTGGGCGGCCCACAATCTGGAACGCGCTGCTGACAGGGTCACCAACATCTGTGAAAGGATTGTTTTTATCGTCACCGGAAAGATGGAGGAAATTGACGCTTCGAAGTATTAGCATGTGTATTAATGGGCTGCCCGATCAGCATCTCTAAGCACCTTTACATTTAGAAGGATAATGTTTAACATTAAAAATTAGTTGTCAGGTCCACTATTTTTGAGGTAAGGGGTGTAATATGAGCGAGTCCTCCACTCCCGCAGTGACCGGCCAGAAAAAGGCCATCAACCGTCTTAAGAGCATGTACCCGCTGCGCAACGTGGTACAACAGGATTACATCGACACTCTGCAGGCATCCAACGAGGGCAAGCCCACGGTATGGGCCATGCTGAACTACTGGGAAGGGGACCTGCCCCTCAAGGCCATGGGGCTGAATATTGTGTACCCCGAGAACTATTCCACGCTGCTTGCCTCCAGCGGCTCTGCGGAGCCTTTTCTCGATGCCTCCGACTCCGACGGCTTCCCAACCCACATGTGTGGCTACGGTAGGAGCACCATTGGCTATTCTTACCGCATGATGAAGGAGAACAACGGCAAGGTCCCACCTGAAGCGCCCCTGGGGGGCATGGCCAGGCCGACGCTGCTGGTGGGTTCCGGCATCATCTGCGATGCCCGCTTTAAATGGTTCCAGGCGCTGGCCCGCTATTTCGACGCCCCCGAATGGTGCCTGGAAATGCCGATGATGGCAACCGAGGAAGGTACCGAGTCCGACCTGGATTCGTATCAGATCAAATTCCTGGTGCAACAATTGCGTGATTTTATCGCTTTCCTGGAAAAGCTGCTGGGCAAAAAGATGGACTGGGCTAAACTCGAGGAGATGATCGACCTGGCTGTGCAGATACACGAGATCTGCTGGCAGATCAGCGAACTGCGCAGGTCCATTCCAGGCCCCATGCACAGCATTGATTTTTGGAGCAGCATGCCCCCCGCCCTTTTTTTAGCAGGTGACATGAAAGTATCGCTTAAATGCTACCAGGATATGTTGGCTGAGGTACAGGAGCGCGTGTGCAATAAAGAGGCCGCCATCAATTACCCTGAAAAGTACCGCCTGATTTTCGCCGAACTGCCTCCCTGGCACAGCCTCAAATTCTTCGACAAGCTGGCCGAGATGGGCTGGAACTTTGTTATGGAGAGCTTCGGCTATCATCCACCCAGGCCGATCGACGTGAGCAAATACAGTGATCCCTGTGAGAAACTGGCAAGGCTCTCGCGCAATTTCCTATTCAATATCTATTCTGAAGCCAGGCAGGACGGTATCTCCAACTCCGTCGTGGAGATCTACCTGAAGATGGCCAGGGACTTCAAGGCGGACGGCTTTTTCCTGCACCCTCTTATCTCCTGCCGTGCGGCCAGCTGCAGCCTCAGGTCTGTGCAGCATTTCGAGATGGCAAGGCTGGACGTCCCCAGCCTCTGGGTAGAAGGCGATATCATAGATAAGCGTGTTTTTAACCCCCAGGAGGTCCTGGCCAGGGCAGAAGCCTTTGAGCAGACAATGGACCACTATAAGACAGTCCGGAAAGCAAAGGGTCTCGACTGGTAGCCCACAGATAATTGAAAGGGGAGATGGATATGGCAACTGTAATAACCACAGGGCTTTCACAGGCACATGAAATCTATGCCGACAGGGGCAAGCGTATTCGCGAAGTGCGCAAAGACGGCAAAAAGGTAGCAGGCTACCTCTGCCTTTATCCTCCTGTGGAATTGATCACAGCAACGGGCATGATACCCTTCCGTATTTTCGGCGATATGAGCGAGCCGATTACAGCGGCGGACCAGGTTTCCACCACCGTGGTATGCCCCTTCCTGCGCAGCATCCTGGACCTAGGGCTGAAAGGCAAGTTTAACTTCCTGGACGGCATAGTGGGAGCCCACACCTGTGATATCGGCATGACCATGATCATCGCCTGGCGTGATATTGCTATTGCCACGCCTTTTATTCACTACATCGATATTCCTCATACCGACGGGCCGTCGGCCGTCGACTACTTCGAAGGACAGCTAAACACGTTTAAACGTCACCTCGAGGAGTTCACCGGCGAAAAAATCACAGATGACAAGCTCCGCCGGGCCGTAGAGCTGCACAACCGGCAGCGTAAACTGGTGCGCGACCTGTACGACCTGCGCAAGTCCGATCCCCCGCTCCTGACTTCAACAGAGAACCTCGAAGTACTGGTAGCGCTTTTCAGCCTGCCCGTGGAAGAGGGCAATACCCTGCTGGAAGATGTCATCCGGTACGTAAATGAGCGTATGGACAGGCCGGTCAAAAAGAAGGCGCGGCTGCTGGTATGGGGCCCGGTTTTTGATAACACCTCCCTTTATGACCTGATAGAGAGCGCCGGCGCCAGCGTGGTGGTAGACGATACCTGCGTGGGCACCCGGGCTTTCTGGGCTGATGTTAAGCCCCCTTATGACATGCATGCACTGGCGGAGCGCTACCTGGTTGATATCAAGTGCCCCCGCACCTACCGGCAATCCGAACCCGGCGAGACCAAAAGAGACTATGACAGGGACCTGGACAGCAGGTTCAACTATATCAGGAAGGCTGTGACCGACTGGCAGGTCAACGGCGCCATCCTGCAGAGCGTCAAGTACTGCGATACGCATGGATATGAAGTACCCAACCTGAGGCATTATTTTGATACCCTGGGCATACCCACCCTTTACATTGAGCACGACTACAGTGAAAGGTCGCTGGCACCCATCAAGACACGGGTGGAAGCATTCGTGGAGACCCTGGGCTGACGAAAGAAGCTATTTCTCATGCTTAATGACATATCCGGCCTTTACTTCGCAGGGATTGATATAGGCTCCACCATGTCCAAGGCAGTTATTACGGACGCCTCCGGCGGGATGCGGGCTTACGTGACCGGCTCCACCGGCGCCGAACACCGCCTCCGCGCCAACATGGTCATGGAGGATGTCCTGCAAAAGGCCGGGACAAGACTCGACGAGGTCGCCTTCATCATCTCCACCGGCTACGGCCGTGTCAACGTTCCCTTCGCTGATAAACAGGTCACCGAACTCACCTGCCATGCCAGGGGCGTATCGGCACTTTTCCCGGATGTGAGGACTGCCATCGATATCGGGGGGCAGGATGCCAAGGTGCTCAAAATCAAGAACGGCAGGCTGATCGATTTCCTGACCAATGATAAATGCGCCGCCGGAACGGGCAGGTTCCTTGAGGTGGCGGCGGAGACATTGGGACTCGATCTCAACGAGATGTCCCGTATCTCATTGCAGACTGAAACGCCCGTGAAAATAAACAGCCTGTGCACTATCTTCGCACAGCAGGAGATCATCTCCCGGCTGTCCGAAGGCCAGCCATTGCCTGATATACTGGCAGGCGTCTATATAGCCGTGACCACCCGTGTGGTCAAGCTGGCGCGCCAGTTGAAAGTGGAGCCGCCGGTGGTCTTTACCGGCGGCGTGGCCAAAAATAAGGGTATGCTAAAAGCCATGGAGACCGTGCTGGGCATGCCCGTTTTGGTGCCCGTAGAACCACTCATTACCGGCGCACTGGGCGCAGCCATACTGGCGCATGACGAGGCCTTCCGGCTGGTACAGGACGGACGTTTCGAGATGAAGAAAAGGGTTCTCAGGGAAGCGCATATAGATTTCGTGGAGCAGGACAGGTGAGCAGCCATTTTCTGGGTATAGATATAGGGGCAGCCGGCAGCAAGGCAGTCATATTCGATGGAGAAAAAATTCTGGCCTCAGATGTTATGCCTTCCGGCACAAATTACTTAACCACGTCAGCTGCCGTTAAAGCCGAAGTCCTGCGGCAGGCCAGGCTTAAAGAGGCCGAAATCACCGCATCGGCGGCAACCGGCATAGGGGGCAGGAACGCCGCGGTGGGCAGCTATCACGGTGTAATACTCTGTGATGCCAGGGGCGTCAACCTGACCTTTCCATCCGCCCGGACAATTATCGACATCGGCGGACAGGGCAGCCAGGTGATCACCCTGGATGAAGCCGGGAAGATCATTAACTTCAACGTGTCCGAGATCTGCGCCACCGGCAGTGCACGGCTGCTCCAAGTGGTAGCGCGCATCCTGCAGGTCGATATCAATGATATCGGGCCACTCTCTTTAAAATCGACACATCCTTCGAATTTCTCGACGTCCTGCACGGTCTTCCTCGAGACAGAGGTCATCACCCGCATCTCGCAGGGGGACAGGCCGGAGGATATCCTGGCTGGCATCCACCGGTCCATCGCCAACAAGATCAGCGGCATGTCGCGCGGCGTCACTCTGCAGCAAGACGTGGTCATTATCGGCGGCGGTGCGCTGGATACAGGGCTGGTAAAAGCAATCGAAGATACACTGGGCGTTAAAGCGCTGGTGCCGGAAAACCCCCGCATCATGGCAGCCCTCGGCGCTGCCGTCATCGCGCGCGACCGGCACTTTAAACCTCAATAACATAATTATTAAACTCTAAGTGCTAAATACTAAACTCTAAACAAATTCAAAACTCCAAACTCAAGCAATTTAGATTGAATTCGTTGGGAAGTAATAACGGATTTACTCTACCAGCGGAGATGCGGAAAAGCCCCGGACTCAGATATTCATTAACTTACATTGCCCGGCAAGCATTTTTAGCCGCATTAGCTACCATTTAAACGGATAGAGGGAACGTGCCATGTCGAGCCGACCAAGCTGAGCGCCACCTTCCACCAATTGCATGAGCTTTACATCCCTCAGGTATTTTTCTATATGCATGCCCTCACTGCACCCCATGGAGCCCATGATCTCCATCGCTATATTGGTCACCCTGACAGCGGTATCACAAGCCAGCACTTTTGCCCCACTCGCTTTTCCATGTAGAAATTCTGCTCCCAACCTCCCGTATACATCAGTCCGGTCACACATCTTAGCAACCTGTATGTAATAGGCCCTGGCGGCCTCAAGGGCAATAGCCATATCTGCTATCATGCCGGCGTGCATGGAGTGTTCCCTGACCTGCTTGCCGGCAATGTATCTATTCCTGGTATATTCAACAGCGATTTCGAATGCCCCCTGAGCCGGCCCCAGAGCAAGGCCAGCCGTGCCGATACGCCCGATTGTCAGGACATCATGGAAAAGCCCGGCATCCGTTCCAGGACCGGCAGCACGGTATTCCCTGGGCACCCTCACATTATCGTAATAGATTGCGCCGTTATATTCTGTATACACCAACCCCATCTTGGCCTCAGGCGGGCCGAAAGACAACCCCGGAGTTTCCCTGGGAACATAAATAAGTGCGATGCCCTCGTCTCCTTGACTTGCATCCGTGGTACACAACGTCATATATAGATCGGCAGTTCCCGAGGAACTTGGCCACAGCTTCTGCCCATTTATAACCCATTCATCGCCGTCAAGCGTGGCGGTTGTTCGTATCGTATGACCCATCTGGACCCTGTCTGTGACATTGCAGCCCCCCTCCGGCTCCGTAATAGCTACGCAGGCGCCGTATGGTTTATTGCCGCAAAATTCGGGGATAAAATCAAGGATTACCCGCATGTTTCCACTCATCAAAGCAGCCATCATGGCCCAGCTGGCTAGACTCATATGTAAGGTTAGGCCACAGTCGCCGCGCGACAACTCCTCTTCAGCCGGGACCCAGAATTCAAAGCCGCCCAATCCAGCACCACCTACCTCAACCGGGAACTGTCCTCTCACGCCGTCTATATCTATCAACTTCTGTGTAAGCTCATTGAAAGTCCTTTCCGCCAGCTCCGCATCCTTATGGTACGGGCCGCCGTCAAGGTCGCGGCGTCGCGGCATTATCTCCCGGTTAACAAATTCCTGGTAGCCGTTTAACATCTGCAAGTAGTCCTCTGCCACTCCAGGATATTTTTTACGCATATCGTCTACCGACATAATTTCTCCTTCATCAAAATAGTATTTTGAAAATAACCTGGCAGCGTTTAATCACCATATCATCTTCAGTAACTGCCTCTCCCTTATTGTTTTTTGCTAACTGTCAATCTTGCCCCGTCATGAAGCCATTCAATGCAAGGCAGGTTGATTGTACCCCAAATCAGCAGGCATATACAACGTACAGGATAATCTATGTAGAAGTTAAAGATTGTTCACATAGAGCGGTTAACAGAATGTCCGGATGCTGTATAATAACGTGTCATGCTGAACAGGTTCGTCGGCGCCGTAGTCCGCTACGAAGGACAGAATTTTCTAAAATTTACCGGCGCTCCTGATTTATCGAATATCTCCGTCAAGGGCAGGACGCGGGGTGATCGGGTCTCCCTCTATATCCACATACCCTTCTGCCGCACGCTCTGTCCCTTTTGCTGCTTCAACCGTTATCTCTTCAAGGAAGACCAGGCCCGGGCCTATTTCAGAGATCTGCGCAAAGAGCTGGATATGTATATCGCTCTCGGCTTTAAATTCAACGATTTCTACTTCGGCGGCGGCACGCCCACGGTGCTGATGGACGAACTGGGTGATTTTATCGCTTACCTGCGGTCTAAGTTTGAAGTTAAGCGCATCTCGCTGGAGACCACTCCCCGTGAGCTCACGCCCGATACAATCGAACAGTTAAGGAACCTCGGCATCAACCGCCTTTCAATCGGCGTGCAGAGCTTCGACAACGGCCTGCTCAAGGCCATGGGACGCACCCTTTTCAAAGGGGAAGATACTATCGAGAAACTCAAGCTGGCGCAGGGAAAATTCGATACGGTCAACGCCGACCTCATGTTCAACTTCCCCACCCAGACGCTGGAACAGTTTAAAAGCGATATCAAGATATTTAAAGACCTCGGCACGGACCAGGCCACCTTCTACCCCCTCATGCCCTCGCCGCACAAGCTGGACGCCCTCACCAGGAAGTTCCGCAAAGTGGATACCTCCCATGAAAAGCAGTTCTACGATATCATCCTGGACGAGGTGATGGGCCAGGGCTACAGGGTCTCGACGGCCTGGTGCTTCTCGCGCGGCGACCTCCTGATCGACGAGTATATCATTGAGTATGACGACTATATCGGCATCGGGGCAGGCTCTGTGGGCTTTCTGGGCGGCGATTTCCTGGTCAACTCCTTCTCGCTGGAAGGCTATCACAATCTGATAGAACAGGACAGGCTGCCCATCGTGCGCATGCGCCGCCTGTCGGACACCGAGCACTGCCGCTACTACATGCTCACCAAGTTCTTCGG
>JAFGHL010000075.1 GCA_016930155.1 Dehalococcoidia bacterium
AAGATGGAGGACGGCAGCATCGACGCCTGCCTCTTCAACGGGGCCATCCGCAACTCCGAAAACGAGCACATGGCGAAGCTGTTGCGTAAAAAATCGAAAATCATGATAGCTTACGGCTCCTGCGCCTACGAGGGCTGCATACCCGGGCTGGCCAATTTCTACACCGATAAAATGATCATGGATACCGTTTACCTTGATGGACCTTCTACGGACAATCCAGACAGGGTCATCCCGCAGACCAGGGTAAGCGTCCCTGAGGGTGAGCTCGAGCTGCCCGAACTATACAATACTGTGAAGACACTGGGGCAGACCGTCGAGGTGGACTATTTCGTCCCGGGCTGTCCCCCGGAAGAGCGTACCACCTGGCTGGCTCTGGAGGCGCTGATCAGCGGCAACCTTCCGCCCAAGGGAACGGTCATCACACACCCCGCCAACACCGTCTGCAATGATTGCCCCCGCATCAAGCAGGAGAAGAAGATCAAGGCCTTCCACAGGCCCTATGAGCTCATCCCTGACCCAAATATATGCCTGTTGGAACAGGGTTTCCTGTGCTACGGCATAGCCACCCGCGGCGGCTGCGGCGCCCCCTGCCCGCAGGCCAACATGCCCTGCACCGGATGCTACGGCCCGGTCGAGGGCGTGCGCGACCAGGGCAGCCATTTCCTCTCGGCGCTGGCTTCTATTGTCGATTCCAACGATCCTGATGAGATCGCTAAGATACTGGACGGCATCGTAGACCCGGCAGGCACGGCCTACCGCTACAGCCTGCCCGCTTCCACCATCAACAGGACGAGGTACCAGCCGTGAGAAAGATAGTCATCGACCCCATCACCAGGCTGGAGGGTCACGGCAAGATTACCATCTTCCTTAACGACGAAGGCAATGTAGCTAACGCCTACCTGCAGATACCGGAGCTGCGCGGCTTTGAGAAGTTCTGCGAAGGGCGCCCGGTCGAGGATATGCCACAGATAACGCAGCGTATCTGCGGAGTATGCCCCGAAGCCCACCACGTAGCAGCCGCCAAGACGCTGGACGATATGTTCCAGGTCGAGCCCACCTCTACCGCCAGGAAGCTGCGCGAGCTGCTTTACAACGCCTTTTTTGTGACCGACCATACCACCCATTTCTACATACTGGCCGGAGCCGATTTCATCATGGGGCCCGATGCCCCGGTGGATAAGCGCAACATCCTGGGCGTGATCGCCAAGGTCGGCATGGAGCTGGCCGGCAAGGTGATCAATACCCGCAAGGATAACCACTGGATCATCCAGACCGTGGGCGGCAGGCAGATACATCCGGTCTTCGGCCTCCCCGGCGGCGTCAGCAAGCGCATTTCCGCCGATGAAAGGCAGCAGATCGAGGAGATAGCCAAACGCAATGTGGAGTTCGCCCAGTTATCGCTGAAAGTGTTCGATGATATCGTGCTCAAGAACAAAGCCTATCTGGATATGATTCTCAGCGATACCTTCACACATAATACTTATTCCATGGGACTGGTGGACGATAAGAACAGGGTCAATTTCTACGACGGCAAGGTCCGCGTGGTGGACCCCGATGGCAAGGAGTTCGTTAAATATGCTCCGCGCGATTACCTGGAGCACATCGCCGAGCACGTCGAGCCCTGGAGCTATACCAAGTTCACCTTCCTCAAGAAAATCGGCTGGAAAGGCTTCGTCGACGGCAAGGACAGCGGCGTCTACCGCGCCACACCCCTATCGAGGCTCAACGCCGCCGACGGCATGGCCACTCCCCTGGCCCAGGAAGAATACGTTAAGATGTACTCCACGCTGGGAGGCAAGCCGATACACCATACCCTAGCCACCCACTGGGCGCGCCTGATCGAGATCCTCTACTCCTCCGAAAGGATGCTCGAGCTTGTCCAGGACAAGGAGATAACCGGGCCGAATATACGCAATATCCCCACCCATAAGCCCACCGAGGGGGTGGGCATAGTGGAGGCCCCGCGCGGCACCCTCACGCACCACTATATCGCTGATGAAAAAGGCTGCATCAAAAAATGCAACCTGATCGTCGGCACCACCAACAACCAGGCGGCCCTGCTCATGTCGGTCAAGAGGGCGGCCGAAGGGCTGATCAAACCGGGACAGGACATAACCGAATCGCTGCTGGACCAGATCGAGATGGCCTGGCGTCCTTACGACCCCTGCATGTCCTGCTCTACACATTCACTGCCGGGCCAACTGCCGCTGGCAGTCAGCGTAGTCGATTCCCGCGGAGTCACAATCAAGAAACTGGTACGCTGACCATTTTTTAAAAATGCAACACCTGGGTACAGGTTAATTATATTAGCCTCATACCCATTTATGAACATATTTAAATATGTTGTACAGCTTCATATGCAAATAAAATAACCTGAAGGAGTGGCGTATGCAGAACAGGGTGATTTCCAGGAAAGACCTGGCGGATTTTGTGAATGAGCTGATTAAAACCGGGGCGGCCGGGGAGGCCATCGGCATCAAGGAGAAGGACAACAAGTTCAATTTCGGTCCGCTGAAGGACGCCTCAGAGCTGCGGCTCGACTACAATGTATCGCTGCTGCCCCCCAAGAAGTACTTCCTCCCGCCATCGGAGACCGTATTGAAATACGAGCTGGGAGATACGCCCAGGGTCGAGCCGGTGGTGACGGAGAAGGCCGTGTGCCTCATCGGGGTACACCCCTTCGATATCAAAGCCCTGATGCTGACCGATGCCGTTTACGGCGGCAGCAACCCTGACCCCAACTATTTCCTGAAACGCAACAACTCAACCATTATCGGCGTGGACTGCCTTTCCCCCATCCCCAAGTCCTTCGCCGCCAGCATGGGCACGGCTGTCACCGAGGACGGCTTCGACCTGATGCTGACCGATATCGGCGACAGCTACTTCGTGACCGTCGGCACCAGCAAGGGGGACAGCCTGATCAAGAAGTATGCTAAAACCACCGAAGCCGCTGCCGCAGACCTGCAGAAACGCGATAAGGTACGGCAGGACGCACTCAAGAAGTATCAGGTGAAATTGAATATGCAGCCGTCAGAGATTCCAGCCCTGCTTGATGATAACTGGGACAGCGACCTCTTCAAAGAAAGGTCGAGCACCTGCTTCAGCTGCGGCTCCTGCGTGATGGTCTGTCCGACCTGCGTCTGCTTCGACGTACAGGATGATGTGGCCATTAATATGCAAGGCGGCGAGCGCTACCGCCGCTGGGATGCCTGTATGCTGAGCGACTTCGCCAGGGTGGCCAGCGGCGAGAACTTCCGCGAACACAAGGAACAGAGGTTCCGGCACCGCATGTACCGCAAGGGCAAGTACCTGGTTGAACGCTATCAGTTCCTCGGCTGCGTGGGCTGCGGCAGATGCGGCACCGCCTGCCTGGCCGA
>JAFGHL010000076.1 GCA_016930155.1 Dehalococcoidia bacterium
AACGATTACAGCGGGACAGCCGCGCGCGCCTGCAAAACCCTGATAGTCGAAGTCAATGAGAACATGCCGCGCGTGCTGGGGGATAATCTGCTGCACATATCGGAGGTCGACCTTATTGTGGAAAACCACGTGCCCCTGCTGGAGATTAAACCGCCCCGGCCCGGGCCCGATGATGAGATAATCGGCCGCTGCATCGCCGAAATGATCCCGGACGGCGCAACCATTGCGCTGGGAATAGGCGGCATAACCAATGCCACAGGCAATTTTCTGACCGGACACAAAGACATCGGCATCCACAGCGGCGTTTTCACATCCACCATGGTCGACCTCATCCAGCGGGGCGTGGTTAACGGCAGGAAGAAAAACCTCCACCCGCGCAAGCATGTTTTCATCGTGGCGCAGGGCGACAGGCGGATGTACGACTTCATTCATGATAATCCCAGCATGGAGCTTCACCCTGCCTCCTATACGGAAAATCCGGACGTGATCGCGAGTAACGACAATATGATCTCCATAAATACCATATTGGAGCTGGACCTGACCGGGCAATGCAACGCTGAGCATATGGCGGGGTCGCAGTTCAGCGGCACCGGCGGGCAGCTCGATTTCGTCCGGGGTTCCTACAACTCCCGGGGAGGAAAATCGATACAGGCCTTCACTTCCACCGCGCGCAAGGGTACCGTTTCACGCATCGTGCCCGTGCTCAAATCCGGCACGGCGGTATCCATACCGCGTATGGACGTCCAGTACCTGGTTACCGAGTTCGGCTCGGTCAATCTCAAGGGCAAATCCACACGTGACCGGGCGATGGGCATCATCGGCCTGGCACACCCGGATTTCAGGGACAAACTGCTGAAAGCGGCGGAGGATATGTACCTGCTGTAGCTTGCAGGATTGACAGATGAAACAAAATAGCTAATAGTCTATTAAAATTTAAAGGGGCTATAAGAGCCATCTATTTTAGACAGGAGATGCCGATGAAATCCAAGAAAACTCGTGCCCTGGTCATCACACTTAGTGTTATCCTGGCCGTCGTACTTATCGGTGCCATAGCCTTCCAGGCCTTCTTCAGGCTGCCGCTGCCGTCCTACATCGGAACTCTGCAGGTGAACGGCCTGAAAGCGCCGGTCGAGGTGAGGACGGACGATTACGGAATCCCTCACATTTTCGCTCAGAGCAACGAGGACCTTTTCTTTGCGCAGGGATATATCACCGCCCGCGAGAGGATGTTCGAGATGGACCTCACTCGCCTGGCCGGCAGGGGCGAGCTGTCTACTCTTTTCGGCGAACGCATGATCGAGACGGATAAATACTTCAAGACACTGGGCTTTTATCGTGCCGCCGAGGCGGAATACGCGAATATCAGCCCGGAAACCAAAACGGCCGTCGACGCATATACCGAAGGGGTGAACGCTTATATAAATAGCGTTAAATATCTTCCCTCTGAATATACCATCCTGGGCGGCAAGCCGCAGGCCTGGAAGCCGGCCGACAGCATGGTGGGCGGGCTGCTCATGTCCTACCGCCTCAACTCGCCGCGCGGCATCAAGCCGGTGCTCTATCAGATTTATTTGAAGGCCGGCCCGGAGATGCTGAAGAAGCTGCTGCCATATATACCCGAGGGAGCGCCGTACATTTCTGCGACTGACAGCAATGTGCCGGCTTATGCCCAGACCACTCTTCCCGAAATCGAGACAACGGCATCTTCCGGCATGTACAGTGAGATAGAATGCCCTGTGCCGTTGAGGATGCGCGCCTCCAACTGGATGATCTTTTCAGGCTCGCGCACGACCACCGGCAAACCTGTCTTCACAGGCAGCCCGGACCTCGAAGCCGCTATACCGTCGCTCTTCTATCTGGTACACCTCAAAGGCGGTGATTACGACGTGATCGGAGGGTCCATACCGGGCCTGCCCGGCGTGCACGCGCTGGGATTCAACGGCCGCATGGCCTGGAGCATCACCGTGGGCAACGGTGACAACCTGGATTTCTTCACCGAGACATTGAATCCGGCCAACCCCGACCAGTACCTCACCGAGGACGGCTATAAAGATTTCCAGATCATCGATGAACCGATCAAGGTCAAGGGCAAAGGATATCAGAATATCAGGGTTAAAGTGTCCCGCCACGGCCCAATCGTCTCCGAGGTGATGCGAGGACTGCCGTCCGACTGCGCCATGCTGTGGCCCGGGCTGATGGGACATGACGGCACAGTGGAAGGACTGCTCGGACTGAACCGCGCTAAAAATTTCGACGAGTTCCGTCAGGCCCTCGGCAAGGTACGCGGAGGAAGCGTACACCTCGGCTATGCAGACATCGACGGCAATATAGGCTACCAGTACATCACCACCTTCCCCATCAGGAAGTCGGGTGAAAACCCCATACCGGTGCCCGGGGAAAAGGGACAGTACGATTGGACCGGCTTTATACCCTTTGAGGAGCATCCCTACGAGCTCAATCCGGCCAAAGGTTATGTGGCATCCTTCAACCAGACACCGGAGCCGGGAGATTACTACGGCACGGCCTATTTTATCTTTGAACGTCCCTTCCGCTTCGAGGAGATGGCGAATGCCAGGGACAAATTCACGGTGGACGATATCCGCGCCATGCAGAACGACGTGGGCTCCAACCTGGCCAAACGCTGGTCGCCGCGTATCCTCAGCGTTTGCGGAGGTGATCAGAGCCTGACGGCATATACCGCCATTCTCAAGGATTGGGACTACGGCATAACCGTTGAAAGCCCTCAGGCCACGCTCTTCAATTCGTTCACCGCTCACCTTATCAGGAACACTTTGTACGACCAGCTGGGGACCGAGATCGTGGACGAGCTTTTCAAGGACCTTCATGTATCGATCCCCACGCAGTGGCTGATCAGGTACATGGGCGATAACAACCATGAAATCTGGGATGACATCTCTACGGCAGCCGTCAGTGAGACCTGCGACGATATGGTGCTCAAGAGCATGAAAGATGCCGTGGCTGAACTGTCGGCGAGGCTGGGCGGCGACCCGCGGAACTGGGCCTGGGGCAGGGTGCACCAGATGACCATCAAGCATCCCCTGGGCAGTGTACTGCCCTTCCTCAACCTCAGCCCGCTGACCTATGCAGGCGACGATTTCACCATCCACGCCGGCTGGTGGGACCGGGCGCACCCCTACGACATGTACAGCGGCGCCGCTGTCAGGATCGTGGTCGATATGTCAGACCTGAGCAACATGACCATCATGAGCCCGCCGGGGCAGTCCGGTATGTACCTTAGCCCCTACTACAGCGACCTGGCTGAGACCTGGTCCAAAGGCGGCCAGGTGCCCGCTCACTACACGGACGCAGGTCAGTTGAAGCAGGTGCTCACGCTGGAGCCGGGGCAGGCCGAATAACCTGCACCGGCGCGATGGCCGGACCCGGTATTAAGAAAGGGGCATTCTCAGGACCATTTTGGCCAGGTCCCAGGCATGCTCGTAGAGGTGCAGGCCCTTGCTGAAGGCATGTATCTCGCCGTCCCGGACACCTATCTCTCCTGCCATATATTCTTTGAGCGTTTGCAGGCCGCCCAGGTTGGTGGGCATGCCACCCCACAGGTCCCAGGAGCGAAAGTATAGTATGAAGTGCAGGGCGCCGTCCTGCACGCGCGTATCCACCAGGCGCAGGCAGGGCGGGTCGGCCTGATAGAGGCTTTTTTCGTTTCCCACGCACATGCACATCTGGTTGGTGTCGTATCCCTTGCGGTAGCGGCGGATGATCTCCTCGATCTGCGGCGACAGGAACTCGCCGTAGGTGTACTCCTCGTTCTCCTGCCTGTCGGGAGTCATCAGGTAGGACATGTACTCCTCGATCACCTCGTCGGTAGTCGGCAGGGGTACACCGGTCGGCACGTCCGGGCTGAGCGGACGTATGCCGGGCCTGCTGATATTGATGGCGACAAGCTCGATCTCCCTGCGGCGCATGCCCTCAAAGCTGCCCTGCTCGATCCTGTATTCGCGGCCTTCGGTAAGGGCTTTCTGCAGGCATTGATACCACGCGTCGCCCAGGCTCAAGGCGTCAATAACGGTAAGTTTCATTTTATCCGTAGCATCATAAGCAAGTGGTATTATCCGTGTCAAGGCTGACCGTACCATAATGCAGGGGCATACCTTCAGGCGCACCAGGACATCGCGGGCGGGTTTAAAAACCCGCCCCTACAATTACTGATAAATTGACATTAAATATCTCCAAACATCATAATAAATGACTGCAATGATAAAAGCTGTCTTTTTCGACTTCTTCAATACGCTGGCCTACTTCGATCCTCCCCGTGAGGAAACATACGCGGGAATCGCGGCCGACCTGGGAATAAAAGTCACACCGGCCATGATAACCGCCGCACTGCCCGAGGCCGACACCTACTGGCGCAGCGAGAATTATAAAAAACCCGTGCGCCAGCGAGAGCAGGATGATAAGGTGGCGGTTTACAGGGAGTATGGTTTGAGGATACTGGCGGGGACGGGCGCGACGCCGGACCAGGCGCTGCAGATGCTGGCCACGGCTTTCAGCAGGGGCTGGGTTTTCAAATCGTTCCCCGATTCCGTGCCTGCCTTAAAGCTGGTCAAGCAGAGAAAACTGATTACCGGCCTCATCTCAAATGTCGGACAGGAGATAGACTCCTACTGCCGGGAGATGGGATTTGAGCCTTATCTCGATTACAAGGTAACCTCTTTCGAGGTCGGCTTCGACAAGCCCAGGCCGGAGATCTTCCAGCTGGCGCTGGACAGGGCGGGTGTCGGGGCGGATGAGTCCGTGTTCATCGGCGACGTTTATGAACAGGATATCGTGGGCGCCAGGGGCGTGGGCATGAAACCAATACTGATCAACCGCAACGGCAATACGTCATACGATTGTATTGTGATCTCCGACCTGTCAGGGGTTCTGGATTATGTTTAAACGGTTTAGAGACCCCGCAGAAACTCGGGACGCAGCAGCGCGGGATCTTTCTTTGATAGGATCGCATCGAGCTGGGCCAGCATTTTACCTTTGTCCCTGGGCATGCTCCCGCGTATGGCGAAGTAATTGGAGGCATGCATGGAGCTGAAGAAGCAGTCCGAGAATTCGGCATGCTCGACTATAGTCCTCAACTCCTTCAGGGAATCGAAGGGCGTGATAAGCTCGAAATTCCCCTTTTCCCACTCCAGATAAAGCGGTGTGCCGGGTATAAGGGTCAGCGTGAGGGCGCCCGCATAATCGGGGGCCATCTCCGTCAGAATGCGCGCCGTCTCCATGGCGTGGCGCCGGCTGCCCTGCACACCTCCCAGTCCGAGTATCACCGTTACCGAGAGAAGTATCCCCGCCTCCCTGACTTTATCCGCCGCCGCCACCATCTCGGCATGTGTAGCGCCTTTTTTAATCCTTTTTAGCACCTCATCGTCACCGCTTTCCACACCCACATAAAGGATGCCAAGCTTGAGATCTTTCAGCGCCCTCAACTCTGCCACGCTGCGCCTCAGCACATCCTGCGGCGTGGCATAGCTGGCTATACGCTCGAGGGAAGGGAACTTGCCGTTCAGGTATTGCAGCGCTTCCACAAGTTTGGGATAGGGATAAACCAGGGCATCGCCGTCCTGTAAAAAGACGCGCCTTCCGTCCCAGCGACGCAGTATGGCATAGACTATATCGGGCTGTCCCGGCAGCGCCATGCGGGATTTCATATAGAGGGACATGGCGTCGATCTCGCTTTTAACATCCTTCAGGTCGCGTATGCCCAGATTGGTGAAGGAAAAAGCGCAGAAAGCGCAGGTATTATTGGAGCAGCCCGAGGTGAGGGGCAGGTAGTAGCTGGCATGCTCACTGGGCGGTCTGATGATCTCCGGCCGTTCAAATCTCATATCTTGATCCCGGTAATATATCAGTGTAATTTCGCTACGTAGCTGTTGAGCGGCACACCCAGCGACCTGGCTACCGGGCCGCACTTGGCTTTGAGGCAGAAGAAAATTTTGCCCTGCGGTGGCTGCTCGTCAAGTGTCTCATAGTAACCCATGCCCTTGGCAAAAATAAAATCGGCTGAGTCGAAAGCCTGCTTGAACTCCTCTGATGCCAGCTCGAACAGCACCCCCGGCGTAGCAGTTCCCGTGGTCATAACCTCACCCGCCTCCTGCTGCAGGCCTGCTTTACGGATATCTTCTCTGGTCACATCGTTTTGTACCGGCAGCTCCTTCACAACATATACGGCATGCGTGTACCTGCGCATGAGATTGAGCAGCGGCATATCAAAAATTATTTCTCCGCTGTTATCAGCCAAATACAGTATCAGGCTGGAGCTCTTAACCCGCCCCTCCAGCAGCGATGAATCGTCGATAACGAATTCCAACCTGTTTTCCCGGAACTCTTTCTCCAATTCCCCGATCGGCCGGAAGAAATCCATGGCATTGCCCTGTGCCGCAAGCTTGAGATAATCCACGAAATCTTCCTTGTAGCCGTCCTTCACCAGCTCAAACAGTCTGCGGGCTTCATCGATCTCGACGTCCTTGAACTTTCGATAAGGATCACGATTCCCCGTCACTTTTTTTATCAGGCGGTGCAGGGGCTCGGCCACCTCCACAGATACGATACCGGGCTTCAATTTATCCCTGATCATCTGCTCGGCGGCGCGCTTCGTGTCCTCCCGCAGGCCGGCGTCGTCGGTGGCTAAGTCGGACGCCTGGTGGGCCAGCCTCATCAGACAATCATGGCATTCGGTGGATATTTTCATAACTATATATCGCTATTGCGGGCGCACCTTAAGGTACTCCCCTACAGGTGATAAATGCAGGGGCGGGTTTTCAAATCCGCCCGAAATTGAAAACCATACTCAGAACTGCCTGCGGGTCCTGAGGATCAGTATCAGGGTAACGATGACCAGCAAGGTTCCGATCCCGATAACGATCCAGACCCACAATGGTGTCTCCTGCACTGTTACAGATGTATCGGGCGTCGGCGGCGCCTCTTCCGTGCGGAAACTGAAGGTTGCGCTCCAATCGCTGGAAATCTGCTGGCCGTTGATTTCGGTTGCCCTCACCCTCCAGAAGTAGTTGGTGTTATAGTCCAGTGTCCCGCCGTATTCATATCCTGTTGAAGATGTACTTACCTGTTTAACGACCTGCGCGAATTCTGAATCTGCCGACAGCTGGAATTCATATCGGGTGGCCTCTTTCCAGGGCGACCAGGAGAACGACGCGGGCCTGACCTTGCAGGCCATGCAACCGTTATCGGGCGCCAGTAACTGCACGCCGTAATAAGGCGAGGTGACAATGAATCCGGGTTTAACAGTGAAGCTGCGTGTCTCCGACCACGGGCTGACAGCAATCTGCCCCGTGGCCGAGCGGTAGGATTGCACATGCCAGTAATAGGTTGCGCCGGCCTCGGGCAGGGCGGCCGGTGAAAGCCACATGCCTGGCTTGGTCATGTTAACCTCGTCCATTGTGACCCGTATACTCCCGGCCACGTCAATGTTATTTGCATTGGATACGCTGGGATCGATCCGCAGCGTGAATTCAGCGTCCTTGGCTATTTCTATCTCGTACTCCGTCGACAGGCACAGTTGCTCCCAGGAAAGGTCGATCTGCTGGTTGCGCCCCGTCACCGGATCGGCCCCCACCAGAGCCGCGTCGGCGGGAGTGCGCAATGCAGGGCCCTTCTTGGCCAGGCAATCCGTATATACCCAGAGCATACCCCTTCTATTCGCAGGGTCATAGCCGGGGTCCTGCATATAATGGCCCCTGAGCACGGCCGACAGGGCGGCGATAAAGGCGTTTATATTACCCGTGAAAGGGATATTTATATAATCCAGGCTGAATCCGGACTGGTTATCTATCGCCCAGAGGGATGTATTGGTGTTGGGCGAGCAGCAGCCGCAGGCTTTAAGGGAGGTGGGCTCCAGAGTAAAATGCACCCCGGTTTGCGCAGCCGGCTGATATATATCCAGGCAGTCCCAGTAGATGCCGGGTTTGGGCATGCCGCTCCACGACTCCAGCGTCCTGCATACGCCGCTGTTTGAGGGTGGCATTCCTTCCGAAGGCGCCAGAGAGGTGGAGATGTTGTCATGCACGGCATACAGCGCAGGCTGATCGAGCCCTGTGAAAGCCATCACGATTCCGAAGTATCCGCTCCGGTGGGGAGGATCGCCCGCGTCCCGGCTGTATCCATCGTCCCACCAGTCCGGACCGCTCGCGCCATTGTTAACGTCCATCATGTCGTTATCGCTCCAGCGGGTAAAAGCCGGTACGGTATTGCGGTAGACAGTGCCCGTCACGTTGTCGCCCACAGCGGCGTAGATAAAGCGGTTGTTTTCGAAATCGGTATCGAATATGGCATGGACATTGCCTGTAACCGGCATGGAGTCCATATATCTGTGGAAATTGACGCCGCCGTCCGCCGAGTAAGATATGGCTGTGCCGATCGGCGTGTAGAACTGATTGGCGCCTACCAGGACTTTGCCGTTGCGCGCGGAGATAGTATGGGGTATTACTTGAGAATCGGCTCCCTGTATGTTGGTGGACCAGGCGGTGCCGGTATATACCAGTTTCTGCACCATGCCGGTAACTCCGGCGACGTATATAACCCTGCTGGACTCGAATGTGAAGTCCTCCACCAAATACCGGGGAGCAACGGCAGCCCAGTAGTCTCCGTAATCGGGCGACCATGCCATCACCCCCGATCCCGACAGTGAAGACGGCGCGAACCTTGGGGCCCAGGCCACAACACCTCCGTCGGAAGAGTCAGTACAGGACTGAACTGTGCGCAGAATAGGCAGGTCTGTCTGCGGCACGCGGCAGCAAAGCGAAGTGGTGTGCAGGAAAACCCTCTCCCAGTAGGTCCCCGGTGGCGCGATGGCCGGAAGCGGGGCAGCCACACCCGGGCTGATAGTGGTTCTCCAGACGCTGTCGAATTCATTGCAGCCAACGCCCACATTTCTGTGCACGGAGGCTAAATACACTGTTGTACAGTCGGCGGCTACAGCCACATCATTAAACCAGTCGATGGTGGTATCGATCAGCGCAAGCTGGTTCCAGGTATCACCGTTGTTACGGCTGATAGAGAAAGCCGATTCATCATTGGGTATTAGAGTGGAGATCCAGGGACTGGGCGCTCCTATCGGAGGAACCACGTCCGGGGAATCCCACCAGGTAGCGTTATCTCCTATAATACCCGACCCCGTTGCGGCATAGGCCAGCGAGCCATTGGGATTCCAGGCTACCAGGGCGGCGCCAACACCCGTCAGGTTATCGCTGCACACCGTTATATTATCGCTGCCGCAATTGCCCTGATTGCCGGCGCCGGTGGGCGGCTTAAGAGACACATAGCCGCATGAACCTGCGCACGCGCAGGGAGTATCCATGAGCAGCGTGGGCACCATTGCACTGCAGGGTGCCCCGAAGGCAAAACCAGCCAGAAGCTTACCCGTCGAGTAGGTCCCGAAGAAGGCGATGCTGTATATCTGACGATTGGCGACGGTGGAGCTGTAAAGAGCGGCAGCCACCTCATTATCGATCCTGAATATACCTGTGGCGTTGGTCGCATCCGGAAACGGGGCATAGAGGCTTACAAAGGAGCGCCTCAGCGCGGGTGACACGCCGTTATAATCGGAGGGGAGGCAAAGGTCGGCCACCGCCAGGTTATCGTACGAAGGAGAGGCATTTGCCGTAGTTGACACTTCCACACCAGATCCCGCGAAAATGTAGGACAGGATGGAGTTGCTGCTGATGTCACGTATACCGATATTGTAGTTGGTACGGTTGATATCGGCATAGACCATAACAACGGCGTTGTCACCGGTATAAGTCGGGGAGAATTCCAGGGCGAAATAGTCGATACCGGCCACGGGATCTTGCTGCTGTGCCCAGGAGCCGAAACCGCCGCCCTTCATGATAAACAGCCTGCCGTTTCCAATGTTGGTGCGCGTACCTATCATGTAATCGCGCCCATTGCCGTAGTCCATGGAGATATCCAGGGCGCTGATAGTTTCGCCGGCAGCCATGGCGGGAGCGCCGGCGTTGTTCCATGCAGCGCCGCCGTCGGTCGTTACCCAGAGCTCGACCGGTCCCGTGGCCTGTGTGCCGGCTGTAATCGCCCAGATCCCGGCATCGTCCGGCGCTACGGCGACGTTATAAACATGTTTATCTGCGGACCACGCTGCGGCGCCTGCCAGCATTCTATATGCTGAAGTGGTCCAGGATATGCCGTTGCTGGCCGTATTATAGAGAACGCCCAGCGGACCGGGGTTATTGGAAGCAGTGATCGTCCTGTTATCAACGGTGACAGAGGCCAGCAGTGTCTTGCCGTCATCGGCGACCGCAAGGTCGCGTATCTCGCTTCCCGTGAAAGTATTGCCCAGATCGAAGGTTGGGTTCAGGATATCATTTCTGTTGGCGACCGAATTGGGCGTATTGACCGTATCCCAGCGCATTACACCGGCGTCGGCATCCGATCTGCACGGGTACAAAAGGACTGAAGGCGGCAGAGCTATGACTGCAGCCAGTATTATAAATAAAATAAGCGACCTGCCGGGTTTATTTCTTATCATACACTGTTGGCCAGTCCCCGGTATCCACGACCGAGCAAAACGTGTACTATAATAGCACAAGACGATAGTTAAATAAATTATTAAGGATATGTAAAAATATGCCGGATAAATTGAAGCACCTGCTCGATCTGGGTAAAAATGAGCCGGTCGCAGCCTTTCTGGGAATGAGGTTGATGGAACTGTCCCCCGGCTATGCGCGCGTATCCATGCCGATGAAGCCCGAATATATCAATTTTAACGGTATGATTTTCGGCGGCATTATCTCGGCGGTAGCCGACCAGGCTTTCGCCTATGGCACTAACTCGGTGATCAATCCCAACGTTGCATCGCAATTCAATATCCATTTCATAGCCGCAGTCGGTGTGCAGGACGAGCTGACAGCGGAATGCCGGGTGATGAAAGGCGGCAAGCGTGTATGCATCTCCGAGATCAAGGTGACGAACCAGGAGGGCAAGCTTGTCGCCACAGCCACCGGCACGACTATACCGCTGGTTTAAAGCCCCGCGACGGGCTTGCACATTTGAAGGGCGACACTTTATTATTAAGTCGGGTACTGCAGGGGCGTACCTTGGGATGCGCCCGAGAATAACAACACGGGCGGGTCTGAAGATCCTTGCCTACTGGTGATAAAAGGCAGCCATGCGAAAAGTAAAGATACTGTTCACCGATATACACAAACCCGAATATCACGATAAAAATCCTTTCCGTGAGGGTTTTGAGTGGGGCAAGAAGGTAGTTCTGGACCTGTGTGTGGATATCGACCTGGACGAGATGTTCAATATATATATAGAGCAGCCCGAAAAGCGCGTCAGGAACGGCAGGGTCATCAAGTTCAGCGAATTCGCAATGGAATATCTGGAACGGGAGCAGCAGAAACAGCGCCGGGCGCAGAGCGGCGGCGATATCTCGGATGAAGCTAAAAACTAATGCAGGGAGGTCGTGAAAAATGGAAGATTTCGAAAAACTGGGTGTATTTTACATCGGCAGGGAATACGATCTGGCCAAAAAGAAATCGGGCGAAAACCTTGTACTCTATGATTCCAGGGATCTGGTGACGCACGGTGTCTGTGTGGGTATGACCGGTAGCGGCAAGACCGGGCTCTGTATCTCTATCCTTGAAGAGGCTGCCCTTGACGGCATACCGGCCATAATTATCGACCCCAAGGGCGATATGCCCAACATGATGTTAACCTTCCCCCAGTTGAGGGCCGAGGATTTTCTGCCCTGGATCAACGAGGACGATGCCCGTCGCAAGGGTCTTTCACCGCAGGATTTCGCGGCCAAACAGGCCGAGCTGTGGAAGAACGGGTTGGCCTCCTGGGGAGAGAGCGGCGACCGCATCGCCAAGCTCAGGCAGGCTGCCGATTTTGTCATCTACACTCCCGGCAGCACGGCGGGGATACCCGTCTCCATCTTGAAATCGTTTGCCGCACCTCCCGCAGCTTTAATCGAAGACAACGAGCTGTTGAGGGACAGGATCAATTCGACGGTAACCAGCCTGCTGGGGCTGATCGGTAAGGAGGCTGACCCTATCAAGAGCCGTGAACATATACTGATCTCAACCATACTGGATAACGCCTGGAGGCAGGGTATCGACCTGGACCTGGCCGCCCTCATACAACAGGTACAGACGCCTCCCGTCAGCAAGATCGGCGTCATCGACCTGGACTCGTTTTACCCGGCCAAAGACAGGTTCGAGCTGGCCATGTTGATCAATAATTTGCTGGCGGCGCCCGGCTTCAACGCGTGGCTGGAAGGCGAGGCCCTGGATATCGGACAGATACTTTACAGCCCCGCCGGCAAGCCGCGCATGTCCATCTTCTCTATAGCGCACCTGAGTGATGCCGAGCGCATGTTCTTCGTCTCCCTGCTGCTCAACCAGGTGCTGGCCTGGATGCGCCAGCAACCGGGCACCACCAGCCTGCGCGCCATGGTTTACATGGACGAGATCTTCGGCTATTTCCCGCCGGTGGCAAACCCGCCTTCTAAACAGCCCCTGCTGACCCTGCTCAAGCAGGCCCGCGCCTTCGGCGTGGGTATACTGCTGGCCACACAGAATCCTGTCGACCTCGACTACAAGGGGCTATCGAATACCGGCACCTGGCTGCTGGGGCGGCTGCAGACAGAACGGGACAAGGCGCGTGTGCTGGAGGGGCTCGAAGGCGCAGCGTCAAGCCAGGGCGCCAGGTTCAACCGCCAGGCCATGGAGCAGACGCTGGCCGGCCTGGGCAACCGTGTCTTCCTGATGAACAACGTCCACGACGATGAGCCGACGATATTCGAAACCCGCTGGGCGATGTCCTACCTGAGGGGACCGCTCACGCGCACCCAGATTAAAGTTTTAATGGACCCGGTTAAAGCCCAGATGCCCGCAGCGCCGGCTGCTGCCGCCCAGGCGCCATCCTTCACTTCTCCGGCGCCCATGCAGGCAACGGCGGCAGCAGCGCCCGCAAGGCAAGTGTCCGCACCGTCCGGACGCCCGGTAATTCCACCGGATGTGGCGCAATATTTCGTGCCCGCCCGGGGCAGCCAGGCAGGGAGCACCCTGCTATACAAGCCGTCCGTGCTTGGCGTTGCACAGGTGCATTTCATCGATAATAAGGCAGGCGTAGATATGACGGACGACAGCGCCGCGGTCACAGATATCACGGATGATCCCATACCGGTGAACTGGGATAACGCCAGGGATGCCGGCTTCAACATCTCCGACCTGGAGAAAGCGCCGCGCGAGGGCGCCCGGTTCGGGAACTTGCCGGCCATAGCAGGCAAAGCGCGCAGCTACGATAACTGGAGCAAGGAGTTTGCCACCTGGCTCTACGGGACCAGAAGATACGAACTGCTTAAAAGCCTGACCTACAAACAGGTATCCAGACCAGGCGAATCGGAGCGGGATTTCAGGATAAGGCTCGGTCAGAGCGCCAGGGAACAGCGCGATGACATGGTTGATAACCTGAAGAAGAAATACCAGGCCAAGATGAATACACTGCAAGAGAGGATCCGCAAAGCGCAGCAGGCCGTGGACCGTGAAGCGGAGCAGCAAAAGCAACAACAGATGCAAACCGTGATCAACGTCGGCTCTACACTGCTGGGAGCGTTCATGGGCAAGGGCCTGGGCGCAGGCACCATTGGCAAAGCCGCAACCACGGCCAAAAGCGCCGGCCGCATTTTCAAGGAGAAGGATGACGTAAACCGCGCCAAAGAAAGCGTGGAGACGCATCAGCAAACGCTGGATGAACTTGAAGCCGAGTTCAAGGCCGAGATGGATGAACTGGCCGCCAGGACCGATCCGGCCACGGAAGAGCTGCAAAAGATATCCCTGAGGCCGGCCAAAAAGGACATCGTAATCAAGCTGGTCGGCCTGGCATGGCTTCCCTACTGGCGCGCACAGGACGGTACCGTTTCCGCAGCCTGGCAATAAGCGTGGTTGGCCACTGCCCCATCGGAAGATGGATTTATACGGCGATTTTTAATCTGTGCCTGAGGTACAGCCCCGCCAGCAGGCCGCAGAGCAGGCCGCCCAGGTGTCCCTGCCAGCTGATGAATGAGAAGGGCAACAGGATGAGGAAGCCGATCACTACGGCAACCCATAGAGGCATGGGCACCGGTATGGGGAAGATAAATACCCTGACTTTCGGCGCGACTATTGCCAGCGCCCCGCCCAAGGCGAAGACCGCCCCGGAGGCGCCGATGGTCGCCGCATAGGGTGCGGACAGCCACAGCACAAAGAGACCTCCAACGATCCCTCCTGCAAAGTAAACGATGAGGAAATTGCGCATGCCTGCAATACGATTAAGGAAACTGCCAAAAAAATACAGGGTCAGCATATTGGTCAGCAGATGCCAGAAATCCGCCTGTGTGAACATGTACGTGATCAGCGTCCAGGGCCGCGCCAGCAGTCCGCCCCAGGATCCATACAGCGCAAGGTAAGGGATGATATTTCCGCCGCTGAAGGCAGCGATGTTTACCCCCAGGTAAACAAGCACATTGAGGATTATGATTACAATTACGGGGATCAGTTCGCCCTCACGCGTCCGATAGCTTACAGTAGACATTTTCCCCCATCCTGCTAAAAATAGTCTATATTCAAGTTTAACACGTCCGGCCCGGATATCGGCATCAGGGCAGCGTGTAGTAGGTCAGCCCGTCTTCATTATAATTCTTGACTTTCCCACGTTCCAGCAGGTAAATCAGGTGCGCGATGGTCTCGCCCATGGCGAACCATTGCTGCACTATGGGAAAATCCTTCCACTCTTTGGCCTCGATTTTCCAGGTGATAAAGGGCGCGACCTGATATGCGGTTTTATCCCCCTGTTTGAGCGCGGCTATGGCCTCTTCCAGCCTCACCCGGTGATGGTCCTTGAGTTCCTGAATGCGCTGCTTGTGCTCATGCCAGGACCTGCGATGCGCCGGCAGCACCAGCTCGGCATCCAGGGTACTGACTTTATCAAGGCTATTCAAATAGTCTCCCAGGGCATCGCCCATCTCCGGCCAGTGGGCGATATTGGGCGTGATATCGAAGAGAATATGGTCGCCGGAGAACAGTATCTTTTTACCTTCGTCGTACAGGCACATATGTCCCGGAGAGTGGCCGGGCGTCTCCACGCACCTGAGCGAGTAACCCGCGATCTCTATGATCTGACCGTCGTCTACTTCAGTAATATCAACCAGACGGCTGGGGCTGTAGAGGTAGCCGGGATGCTTCGCCATCGATTCTTTGAGCACCTGAAGAGGGAACCCGTTGGCCGTGTAGTAATCCAGCAGGTCGGCCCAGTGGCGCGGACCTTTGACAATTTTTGTCTCGGCCCGCCCGAAATAGCATACCGAGTTCTCGCTGGCAAGATCGCCCGTAAGGCCGAAGTGGTCCGCGTGCAGATGCGTGACAAACAGGTCCGTTTTATTCAGGTCGATATCCAGTTTCTGCAACGCAGGGAACATAACTTCCTTGCATTCCGGACGGTTCATTCCCGTATCGATAATAAGGTTCCTGTCACCGCCCTTGATAACATAGCAGTTAACCGATTTCAGGGGGTTCCGGGGCAGCGGCAGCTCGATTTTATAAAGGTTAGGTAAAATATCTTCTATCATTTCAACCCTTTTTAAACATAATCGCTTAATTATACTTGTATCCGGGAAAATTGGCATACCGGGGACGATTCGGGTTATTCATCCCGGTATTCCTGCGGTGGAGCTTTTATCCTCCCGCAATACAAATTCTTCAGCCTGCAAAAACCGAAGACTTCTCTCAGGATTCATGGTAACCGTAATCAGTTCGCCTCGAAAAAATTCTTAATTTGATTATAATCATCAGCGTCGGACGGTACGCAATATCAAATACATCCTCTATATCGACCCCTATAAATACGCCGCCGTAGATTCGTACGACGTCAAGAGGTCACTTTACAGGACGGCAGGCCTCATTGACATCACCCGCGGCTCCGATGTCCTGCACCCTCATATCCCGGCAGATCCTGCCGTTCATCGAGCATTCTGCTTCCTGGACATCAACTGCCGGGAATCGGTATTCTTGCAGTCCCGACTATCATACCGTGCGGCGCAATGCCGGTTGACTGTACCAAATATCGCTAAATGTGCGATTGTGCATCTATTCATTGCGATATCATATCTTCACCATCGACATCTTATGTGCAGAATTTGAGTCGCACTGTAATGATAGGTAAAATAGACTGATAATTGTTACCGGGCTTAAAAAGTGTAACACCTCACATGCTTGAAGTCGATAAAATGGATAAGCAATCCCGAGCATTAATAGAGAGCAGGCGGATATCGGCCATTGAAAAGATTTCCGAAATACTTGTCAACGAGCGGCAAAAGGAGACTTCAGCGCAATTTATACTGGAATATCTCATTGGCGCATTGGAAGTTGCTGATGCCGGTATCATATGGAGCTATGTGCCTTCAACCAAAAGTCTGGTCCCCGAAGTTGCCTCGGGTATTGACCTCAGCACTTTGAAGCAGGTTGGACTGAATACCGGCCAAGATATGATCGGCAGAGTATTTCAAAGTGGTAAAAGTGAGTATTACCCGAGAAGTAAAGCCAGGTCAGCTAATGAAGACTACGCAAAAAAGGTCTCCGGTGTGAAAATTCCCGGCCTGGATTCTACCGCCTCCGTCGCCTGCATACCCTTGAATTCCGAAACGGCAAAATACGGCGTCTTGACATTTTTAAACTCGAGGCGCGGGGCCGTGTTCACGCATGACGACATCCTGTTTTTCCAGACCATAGCTTACTTGCTGACTCTGGCTATGAAAATGACCGCCCTGGGTAAAACTTTAAAACAGATGGAAGTGATAGGTACTGATGAGCAGTACCGGGCCGGGCTTATCTCCACCCTGGCGCACGAAATGCGCACCCCTTTAACTTCGATCAAGGGTTATGCCACGGCATTACTTATGAAAGAGGCCGCTTTCAATTCTGAGAAACAACGTGAGTTTTTGAAGATTATCGACAGGGAATGCGACATCCTTGAAGACCTGATCATCGATCATTTGGAGTCGTCCATTATCGACGCTGGTATGATGAAGATCGATCTACAGCCGGTCCGGTTGCCCCGCTTAGCTGCAAAGGCAGCTAACGATGTAGGCCGACGCTTTCCGCAACATTCATTGCTGCTTGATTTTGCCGGCGACTTCCCCCTGATTGATGCAGACCCTGACCGTATCCTTCAGGTTTTTCGACAGCTGCTGGACAACGCCGCCAAATACTCGCCTGAAGGCGGACTAATTGTTTTACAGGGGACAATAGCGGAAGACAAAGCAATAATCAGCGTATCCGATGAAGGAGTAGGGATTGCGCCGGAAGACCTTAACCACCTGTTTGACAGGTTTTTTCGCGCAAAATCAAATTCAGGCGCTCAAATTATAGGTACAGGATTGGGCCTTCCCATCAGCCGTGCAATCGTTGAGGCGCATGGCGGTCGTATTTGGGCGGAGAGTCAGCTTGGGCAGGGAAGCAAATTTTGCTTTAGCTTGCCGTTAAAAGGCCCGAGCCGGGAACTGGTTGATGAATAAGAAGAGTCAAATTAAAGAGAAAATATTAATTGTCGAAGATCAGCCGCAGGTCATCCGGTTGGTCACTGAAGTGCTGCGAGCCGTCGGGTACGACGTTATTGCTGCAACCGGTAGCGAAAACGCTGTGGAGATGCTGGTCGGTGAGCAGCCGTCTCTGATATTGCTCGATATTATGTTTCCCCGTGGACCTGACGGTTTTGAGCTTTGCCGTCAGATCCGCCAGTTCTCTGACCTGCCGGTCATCATGCTGACGGCCAGGGCGCGAGATAATGACATATTGAAAGGTTTTGATGCCGGGGCCGACGACTATTTAACCAAGCCTTTCAATGCCAAGGAGTTGATAGCACGGGTACAGGCCGTATTACGCCGGACCCGTCAGCCCGATAAAATTATTACAACCTCATTCAGATGTGGCGACCTGATTGTCAATTTCGCCCGTCGCAGTGTCCAGGCATACGGCAAAGAAGTTTCGCTGACCCGTACTGAGTTCTCCCTGCTGCGCGAACTGGCCCTGAATCCAAACCGGGTCATGCTGAATCAAGATTTGCTGAATGCGGTATGGGGAAAAGAATACAGGGATGACATCGACTATCTGAGAGCTTATATACACTACCTCAGGCTCAAGCTGGAAAAAGACCCTTCGCACCCTCACTATATTGTTACCTCACCCGGCGCCGGCTATATGCTGGTCTGTCCTGACAATGAATAGGCGGCGGTCTACCTGAAGGCAAGGGCTTATGCGCCGTTTTCAGTCTTATTTCCACGCACCCGCCTGATACGCTCCTCCATTTTTTCATGATATTTTCATGAAATGACATGCGTTTTCAATGAAATTTTAATGAGTTGGCGACTATTATAGTGATGTGTTGTATCGGCCAAGTTTTCGCAGGCTAATTTTTCAACACGGGGAGGGATGAAATGAGAAAGGTCCCGATTACGCGGAAGGGTAAGGGTAAAAATGAAAAAACTGCGGCTTCTTCACTTCGCAGGTTGGATCCTGCAAGCACGGTTGATTCCATCGTGAATAAAGCTCTTAAAACTTCTGCCAGTAAAATGGGGCTTCGTGATGCCAAGGCCGTGATTGCCTGTCTGAAGGAAAATGACCCTGTGGCATGCAGTTATTGTCACTATAACGTTGCCAAGGAACTGGGAGCCGTATTGGGGTCATGGGATAAAAATATCCGGGCTGTATATGCCTACGGTTATGACGACAACACATCGGCGCAAGAGTGCTCTGAAAACATATCATTGTTTTCGCTCGTCCACATGATCATCTGGGCAGAGCGCAAGACCAAGGCATTGAAGGCCTTGATAGAAGCCATAGACCATGCACTGGCTCAGCACCAACGACAGTTATTCGCTCTTAAGGAGCTGGAACATGTGCTGGATGTCCAGGTGATTGATGATGTCGATGTCAAGAGCCGTACAGGCTATGCGTCACTATTAAAGTCCATTCACCAGATGCCTGTTCAGGTATGGGGTGACAGCAACTAAATTTAAGCCGGACACTCATAGTAAAAATCATCATAACGGTATGGAGCGGTATTCGCATGGAATCGACTGGTAAAGAAAACAAGGGAAACCTGCTCTCAATCCTGCAGGATGTCCAAAAGGAATATGGATACTTGCCTGAAGAAAGGCTGAGAGAAATTTCCGCAATGCTTGGCATGTCGTTCATCGACGTATACGGGGTCGCCACCTTTTACAGGTCTTTCAGCCTTATACCCAGGGGGCGGCATCATGTTAAGGTGTGCCTCGGCACCGCCTGCCATGTCAGAGGCTCCAAAAGAATCCTTGAAGAGACCGAAGGACGGTTGGGCATACAGCCCGGGGAGACCAGCAAAAACGGCGAATACTCCCTGGAAACGGTGATGTGCCTGGGCTGCTGTGCCATAGGGCCGGTTATGGTTGTGGATCAAAAATACCACGGAAAGATGTCTCCGGCAAAAATCGAGTCGGTACTGAAAACATTGGATGAGAAGCAATGCCTGTCCAAAGTGAAATAGCAAGAATACAAACCGGCGCTGACCTGGATGACCTGCGAAAAAAGATAACCGCAGGGAAATCATCTGACATAACGTACATATCATTGTGCGCCGGCACCGGTTGCCGTGCCGCTGGAGGTGACGAGGTCAGGGACGCTTTCACGCAAGAGATCGAAAGGCGGGGACCGCAGATAAATGTGCAGCTAAAGCAGACAGGCTGCCATGGTTTTTGCGAACGGGGACCGATTGTCGTTATCGGTCCGAAGAGGATCTTCTATCAGGGAGTGAGCCCGGATGATATACCGGAGATTATCTCGGAAACCGTCATCAAGGGTAATGTCATTGAGCGGCTGCTCTATTTGGATCCCCTGACAGGAGAGAAAATTGTCTATGAGCCTGACGTCCCCTTTTACAAGAAGCAAACGAGAATAATCCTGGGCGCCAACGGAGAAATCGACCCGACCGAGATCAAAGATTATATCGCTGACGGAGGTTATTCGGCGCTGAGCAAGGTTCTTGTCCGCATGACTCCGGAAGAAGTGATTGAAGAGGTAAAAAAATCCGGCCTGCGCGGACGCGGCGGCGCCGGATTTCCCACGGGTGGAAAATGGGAGCTTTGCAGGAAGGCAAAGGGAGACGTTAAGTATGTGATCTGCAACGCCGATGAGGGAGATCCGGGCGCGTACATGAACCGCAGCCTGCTGGAGGGGAATCCTCACAGCGTAATCGAAGGGATGATAATGGGAGGCTATGCGATAGGGGCGGGGGAGGGTATTATCTACGTCCGGGATGAATACCCGCTGGCCGTCAGGCACTGCAAGATAGCCATTGAAAAGGCGCGGCAATGCGGATTGCTGGGCGATAATATACTGGGTTCCGGTTTCAGCTTCGATATAACGATCTCAATGGGGGCGGGGGCTTTTGTCTGCGGTGAGGAGACCGTCCTAATCGCTTCGATTGAAGGGAAAAGAGGCACGCCCAGGCAACGGCCGCCTTTCCCGGCGCAGAGAGGCCTGTGGAACAGGCCGACTAACATCAATAACGTTGAAACCTGGGCTGCCGTCACCTTGATTATGACCCGGGGAGCAAGCTGGTATTCACATATGGGAACGGAAAAAAGCAAGGGGACCAAGATATTCTCGCTGGTGGGAAAGATAAATAATACGGGCCTCGTTGAAGTCCCCTTAGGCACAACTCTGCGTGAAATTATCTACGATATCGGCGGGGGGATACCGGGCAACAGGCAGTTTAAGGCAGTCCAGACCGGGGGTCCTTCGGGTGGATGCATACCTTCTTCACAGCTCGACCTGCCCATCGACTACGAAAGCCTGAAGAAAGTAGGCTCGATCATGGGTTCGGGCGGGATGATAGTGATGGACGAGAACACCTGCATGGTGGATATCGCGCGCTATTACACCGGTTTTCTCAATGATGAATCCTGCGGCAAATGCCTTTCCTGCCGCAAGGGCACTCAGAGGATGCTGGAGATATTGACGGATATAACGGAGGGGAAAGGCAGGGAAGGCGACATCGAACTGCTCGAGGAACTGGCCTCTACCGTAAGGGATGTGTCTCTTTGCGGCCTGGGCCAGACCGCCGGCAATCCCGTGCTGGCGACTATCCGCTATTTCAGGGAGGAGTACGAGGAGCATATCAGGAAACACCATTGCCGTGCCGGGGTATGCAGAGCGCTGGTCAAGTCGCCCTGCCAGAATGCCTGCCCGGCAGGTATAGATGTGCCCCGCTATATTCGGCTGATCCAAGAAGGCAAGCCGGGCGAGGCGGTAGCCGTGATTCGAGAAAAAGTCCCCTTCCCGGCGGTGCTCGGTTACGTTTGCCTGCATTTTTGCGAGCAGAAATGCAGGCGCGGTGAGATAGATGAAGCGCTGGCGATAAAAATGCTGAAGCGCTTTGCAGCCGACCATGACACCGGAGAGTGGAAAAAAGAGTCAAGGGTTTTGCCTCCATCCGGTAAGAAGGTAGCTGTTATCGGCTCGGGGCCGGCAGGGCTGACCGCGGCGTACTATCTGGCCAAGCAGGGACATGATGTTACAGTTTTTGAAGCGACTGCGGTAACCGGCGGAATGATGCGGCTGGGTATACCGGAGTTCAGGTTGCCCAGGCAGGTGCTCGATAGCGAGATCGAGGAGATACAGGCGGTCGGTGTAAAAATAAAGGTGAACTGCAGGATCGAGTCGCTGGACGATTTGTTCAGTCAGGGATATGCTGCCGTTTTCACCGGTATCGGCGCCTATCGCAGCAGGGATATGGGAATAGAGGGCGAAGACGACGCGGCAGTGCTGAACGGCATCGATTTTCTCAGGGATGTGAACCTGGGTGTTAAGATGAACCTTGGAAGCAAGGTCCTGGTGGTAGGCGGAGGAAATGCGGCCATAGACTCGGCACGGACTGCGCTACGCCTGGGAGTTGAAGAAGTCGCCATCGCCTACCGCCGCACTTACGCCGCCATGCCGGCCAGCGCCGAAGAGGTCAAAGAGGCTATAGAAGAAGGGGTAAAACTGGATTTCCTGGTAACCCCGGTCAGGATTACCAGATTGAATGGCAGGTTGACGGTTCAGTTTGTGCGGATGGAATTGGGCGCCATAGATGATAGCGGCAGGCGGCGTCCCGTGCCGATAAAAGGCAGCGAGTTTGTATGCGAGTATGACACGATAATAAAGAATATCGGCGACCACCCCCAGGTACCCGGCGGCTACGGCTTGTCGTTGGGTAAGGGAGGGGAAATCCTGGTGGATCCCGACACCCTGGCTGCCTCCAGGGAGGGTGTCTACGCGGGGGGCGATGTTGTAAGCGGGCCGGCATCGGTAATAGAAGCGATTGCGGCGGGAAGGCAGGCTGCTGTTGCCATCGATAAGCATCTCGGCGGCAGAGGAGATATAGACGAGCAGCTGGCGCCCCCGGAAGAGATAACGCCTTTCGCCGTCGAAGTGGGGGAGCGGCGACGTCCGCCAATGTGCATGTTATCCCCTGAAAAGCGCAAAGGCTTTGCCCTGGTGGAGCTTGGCTATGACCAGGCGAAGGCGGTGGAAGAAGCACAACGATGCCTGAGATGTGATTTGGAGAAGCGCTCAATCACTGATAGCAGAGGCGAGAGATAAATGTTAACACTTAGATTGAACGGTGTGGACGTTCGGGCTGAGGAGTGGTGGAGCCTGCTGGAAACAGCCAGGTTTTACGGCATAGAGATACCCACTTTGTGTTACAAAGACGGGCTTTCCCCCTGGGGTGGATGTCGTCTGTGTGTCGTGGAGATAGGCGAAGGCGAGAACTCCAGGCTGGTTAGCTCCTGCACCTACCCTGCCACTGAAGGTCTGGTCGTCAGGACCCATACCAGGAGGGTGATAGCTGCCAGGAAGATGATGGTTGAGCTGTTGTTGTCAACCTGCCCGAGCTCCAAGACCATCCAGGACCTTGCGTCGGCGCTGGGTGTCCAGAGGGTGAGATTTAAAGTTGACCATGAAGACTGCGTCTATTGCGGTTTGTGTGTAAGAATGTGCGCCGAGCAGATGAACGCCAAGGCGATAGGTTTTGTTAACAGGGGCGGCAAGTTGCAGATAACAACTCCCTTCGACCGGCAATCTGACGTATGCCGTCATTGCGGCGCCTGCATGTATATTTGCCCTGCCTGCCAGCTGCGCTGCCAGGGTCCGGAGGCGGCCAACGTAGTCTGCGGGAGCTGCCTGAGCCCCGAACCTACCTGCACCGAGTTCTATCAGGACCAGATGTGTTATATGGGCGCTGCGGGCGGTTGCGGAACATGTATCAGAGAAGCAAAAAAGGCTGTGTAACTGAGAAATCAAGGGAACAAACGATAGCGCTAAGTATTGAAAAGGAGAAGTGACAATGGTTATCTCAAGGATAAATGCGTCTGCAGCGACACTTTCAAAGAACAGGACCGAGAGCTCGATCAGCCCGATAAGCGGAATGTGCGTTACCTGTGTGGACGGCTGCATAGGAATGTGTGAAATCGGAAAATCGGCTTACCGGGGCTCTGAAGCTATTTACCCGCAGCCTTTCGGCATCATCACCACCGGCGCCGAGAAGAATTACCCGGTGGACCTGTCGCACTTCTCCATCCTGGGGACGGTAATAGGCGCATACGGCATAGAAGCGACCTCGGAAAGGGCTATCTTCGCAAATGTGAACCTGGAAAACAAGCTCGGACTGAGTAACGGCATTAAATCGAAATTACCCGTTATCATCGGGGCCATGGGCTCTACAGCCGTCGCACAAAACAACTGGGAGGGCCTGGCCATAGGCGCTGCTTTAACCGGCATACCGCTGACAATTGGAGAAAATGTATGTGGAATGGACCAGAAAGCAGAAATGGCCAAAGGCAAGGTGGTTAATTCGCCGGAGCTTGAACGCAGGATAAAACTGTATAGAGACTGGCAGCAGGACGGCTACGGCGCCATCATTGTTCAGGCCAACATTGAGGACACCATGCTGGGCGTTCAGGAATATGCCCTATCCCGGCTGGGCATTGAACATGTCGAACTCAAGTGGGGACAGGGCGCCAAGGACATCGGCGGTGAGGTCAAGATCGATGATCTGAATAAGGCCCGGCTCCTCAAGCAAAGGGGTTATATTTTACTGCCGGACCCCGATTCTGAAGAGGTGGCCCAGGCTTTCAGGCAGGGACGATTCAGGGAGTTCGAAAGGCATTCCAGGGTAGGCATGGTTAACGAAGAAGCGTTTCTTAAGAGAATTGAAGAGCTTCGAAAGGCCGGGGCCAAATACATATCGCTTAAGACCGGGGCGTACAGGCCGGTCGACCTGGCAAGGGCGCTGAAGTTTGCATCAAAAGCCAAGATCGACCTGCTCACCGTTGACGGTGCGGGCGGGGGCACGGGCATGAGCCCCTGGAGGATGATGAACGAGTGGGGCATACCGGGAGTGCCCCTGTGGTCGATGCTATATAAATATGCCGACAAGCTGGCAAAGAGAAAAGAGTATGTGCCTGACCTTGCTATCGCCGGCGGTTTCGTCTTTGAAGACCAGATATTCAAAGGTTTGGCGCTGGGCGCACCCTACGTGAAGGCTATAACCATGGCCAGGGCGCCGATGGCAGCCGCCATGGTTGGCAAGACCATCGGCAAACGGATGGCGGAAAAACAGGTGCCTGTATATATTGAAAGGTTCGGCTCAACGCCTGAGGAAGTATTTATCACCGCACCGGAATTGAAGCAGAAATTCGGAAGCGACTTCGAAAAGATACCCACGGGCGCACTCGGGCTGTACACTTATATGCAAAGGCTCACGCAGGGTCTGCGGCAGATGATGGCGGGCTCACGTAAATTCGCCCTGAAACATATCAGCCGGGATGACATCACGGCACTGACGGATGAAGCGGCTAAAATCAGCGGAATATGCTTTGTCGGCGAAGTAGATAAAGAGGAAGCGGATAAAATACTGGAATCCAAGTAACCCCTGATACCGCTTTTCACTCCACCCTGCCGGGGTAGCGCAGGTCGAGTGTATCCGACGGACCTATCACCCTCGGAATGTACGTGTTTGTCACGGACAGCACAACATCGTCGCAGCCCGATTTTCCGTCCTTCTTGACGTATTCATTGCACCCATCCGGCAGGTCCACCCGGCTGGCATTCGTCGCGCTCCGGTACGGCCTCGCGATAGGCCTGGATTTTACAGGATTGGGCAGCGAATAAAGCATTGCCTTCAGTTCTCCTGCGCTGCCCTGAAACGTCTATTGACATCCACCCGCTAATTTTGCTACTATACGGCAATAGGTTTCCGATAACCGTTTAAAAAATGACTTTCGAAACGCAGGACGTAGAGAGAAAGACCCTGTCCATCCTCAAGGTGCTGGCGGGGGAGGATGAGCCGATGGGCTCCATTGTGATCGCCCGCAAGCTCAAGGACCTGGGCATCGACCTGGGAGAAAGGGCGGTGCGATATCACCTCAGGATGATGGATGAGCAGGGCCTGACCAGTCTGGCGGGCCGCCGCGACGGCCGTGTCATCACACCGCAGGGGCGGAAGGAGCTGAAGCAGGGCATGGTCAGGGACAAGGTGGGCTTTGCCCTGTCGCGCATCGAGCTGCTGGCCTTCCGCACCAACTTCGACCTGGAGAGGCGATCGGGAATGGTGCCGGTCAACATCACCGTTTTCAGGAGGGCCGATTTTCAGAAGGCTCTGCGCATTATGAAGCCTGTGATGGACTCGCGTCTGACCGTGAGCAGGCTGGTGTCGATGGGCCGCGCCGGCGGGAAGATCGGCGATTTCATCGTCCCCTCCGACAGCGTCGGCCTGGCCACTGTCTGCAGCATAGTGGTCAACGGCACGCTGCTCAAGGCGGGCATACCCATGGACTCCAAATTCGGCGGTCTGCTGCAGATGCAGGACCATGAGCCGCTGCGCTTCGTGGAGCTGATACACTACGCGGGATGCTCGCTCGATCCTTCCGATATCTTCATCAAGGCCGGTATGACATCCGTTTCCCACACCGTCAAGACGGGCAGCGGCAATATACTGGCCAATTTCCGCGAGATACCGTCCATCTGCCGCCCCATAGCGCATGATGTCATCACCGGTCTGGCTAAAGCGGGTATCAACGGCGTACTGGTCTTCGGGTCGGTCAGCGAGGCGGTCTGCGAGGTGGCGGTGGAGCTGAACCGCGTGGGCATCGTCCTGCTGGGCGGACTCAATCCGGTGGCGGCGGTGGAAGAGGCCGGCATACCGTTGGAATCACACGCCATGAGCACTGTAGTGGATTATAAAGAGCTTGTCGGTTTCGAGGAGTTGCTTCAATGAAGGAGATCAAGGTTATCCCCTGCCTGGACATCCGAGAGGGCCGGGTGGTCAAGGGCGTCAAATTCGTGGATATCAGGGATGCCCGCGACCCGGTGGAGGCTGCGGAAGCCTATTGCCGCGAGGGGGCCGACGAGCTGGTTTTCCTCGATATCTATGCCAGCGTTGAGAACAGGAAGACGCGGCTGGACTGGGTGCGCAAGGTGGTTGAGAAGGTGACGATACCGTTTGCGGTGGGCGGCGGCATCGGCAGTCTGGACGATATGAAGTTACTGATCGACTCCGGCGTGGACAAGGTCTCCATCAACACCGCCGCGGTCACCAATCCCGATCTGATCAAGCAGGCCGCGCGTGAATTCGGCAAAGATCGCATCGTAGTGGCCGTGGACGGCCTCAAGAACCCCGCCGGCAGCGGACGTCCCAGGCTGGAAGTTGTGATCAAGAGCGGCAACGAGCCGACGGGACTGGACATCGTGGACTGGGCGCGCAAGATCGAAAAGCTGGGGGCGGGAGAGATACTGCTCACCAGCAAGGACGCCGACGGCACAAAGGATGGCTACGACATCGAGATGACGCGCGCGGTGGCGGAAGCGGTATCACTGCCGGTAACGGCCTCGGGTGGCGCAGGCACGCTGGAGCACCTTTACAGGGCTGTGGTGGACGGCAAGGCGTCGGCGGTGCTGGCGGCTTCCATCTTCCATTTCCGCGAGATATCAATCAGCGAAGCCAAGAAATACTTGAAGGGCGAGGGCATTCCGGTGAAGCCGCTGCCCAAATAGCTTTACTATGTAATTTCACTTCATTTTCAAGAGGAGGAAGCATGTCTCAAATCAACCCGTTTGAAATCGTCAGGAAGCAGGTGGATAAATGCTCGCGCATCCTCAAGCTGGACCAGGACGTGACCGAAGTATTGAAGAATCCCATGCGGGAGCTGCATGTATCGCTGCCGGTTCGCATGGACAACGGCACGGTTAAGTTGTTCCAGGGTTACCGCGTGCAGTATAACGATGCCAAAGGCCCCACCAAGGGCGGCATCCGCTTCCACCCGGACGAGACCATCGATACCGTCCGCGCGCTGGCGGCCTGGATGACCTGGAAGTGCGCGCTGATGGACCTGCCCCTGGGCGGCGGCAAGGGCGGCATCATCTGCAATCCCAAGGAGCTGTCCGAGGGCGAGCTCGAGCGCCTCAGCAGGGCCTATGCCCGCGCCGTCTATCAGTTCATCGGCCCCGAGAGGGACGTGCCGGCGCCGGACGTCTATACCACGCCGCAGATCATGGCCTGGATCATGGACGAGTACTCATCCATGGCTGGAAAGGCGCAGTTCGGTGTAATCACAGGCAAACCGCTGGCGCTGGGCGGCTCCAGGGGACGCGGCGACGCCACCGCCATGGGCGGCATGTACTGCATTCGCGAGGCCGCGAGAGAGCTGAAAGTCGACCTGCCGAAGGCGACCATTGCGGTACAGGGCTTCGGCAACGCCGGGTATTACGCGGCCAAGCTGGCCAGGCAGATGTTCGGCTCCAAGATCGTGGCCGTCTGCGACAGCCAGGGCGGATGCTACTGCAAGACGGGCATCGACGCCGACGAAGCGCAGAAGGTTAAGACCAAGACCACCTCGGTCTGCAACCTCAAGGCCGGCGACAGGATCACCAGCGAGGACATACTCGAGCTCAACGTGGACATACTCATCCCCTCGGCCATGGAGAACGTCATCACCGAGAAGAACGCGGCCGATATCAAGGCCAAAATCGTGGTTGAGCTGGCCAACGGCCCGACCACACCCGAGGCCGACGACATCCTTTACAAGAAGGGAGTCCACATCATACCCGACTTCCTGGCCAACGCCGGCGGCGTGACCGTTTCCTACTTCGAGATGGTGCAGAACTTTAATATGTACTACTGGACGGAGAAAGAGGTCTACGCCAGGCTGGACGAGAAGATGACCACCGCCTACCATTCGGTCTACGATACCCACAAGGAATACAAGATCAATATGCGCCAGGCGGCCTATGTGAGGGCTGTGGAGCGCGTGGTGGAAGCCATGAAGCTGCGTGGCTGGGTATAGACTTTTTTAAAAATCAGTGGTAATAAAAAGGGGCGGCTTTAAAGCCGCCCCTTTCTTTTGTCTGCTACTTTATTTAGTTAGTGCTGTAGCTGCGCTCGCCGTAATTTGAGTTGCCGCTCTGCTGTTTCTTAGCTTTTCGGCAGCCCTGGCAGCGCTTCGGTTCGTTGGTATAACCTTTGGTGGCGAAGAACTCTTGTTCTCCCGATGTGAAGGTAAAGGTAGTACCACAATCGACGCACTTGAGCGATTTGTCTTGAAAACTCATCAGATGCCCTCCTTTAATAAATTTAGTCAGTATTCGGGCCATCCAATGCTTGTCTTGATCCGGTGGGATGTAAGGAGCTTGTAATAACCTAAACTTGAACTATGTAATTAGTGTACACCCAATTGGAACTTATGTAAAGAAACGTTACAGGCAGGTTACTGTCTCTGATTTGTCGGTTTTGAGTTAGAGAGACCTTGCAAAACATTATACCGCTATCCTTGATATAGATTTTAATAGTTC
>JAFGHL010000077.1 GCA_016930155.1 Dehalococcoidia bacterium
GCCAGCCGGTTTGACCAGCTCGCCGGGTTACTATGGTGGCATCACGGCCTGGGGCAATTAATAATATAAGAAAAGCAACTGAAATTTACATTGACAATTTAATAACAATTCGTATGGTCTAAAAGTGAAAGGATGTAATAGGTTACTGCCTTATATAATGGTTAAATGGGGCTTAAGATGACAGATGGAATATGGTATGAGATTGAAAGGTGCTATTGAAATTTGAAAAAACAAGGTAGCCTAAAATCTTTCGCAAAAGTTATTGGTTCTATTCGGTACGGCCTATCGCAATTACAAATCCTGCCCCGCAATTCAAATAATGACCTGTCTATAGGTCATTGTATTTCCAGGAGAGTGCTATCCTGTCTGCTATCGGCCTGTTTTCTGTATGGCCTTCTTGATGGCGCTCTTCCAACCCCAGTCTGCAATTATCTGCGGCTGAGTGAGCATCCCTGAGCCGTATGTTCTGAATGTGAATTCAGCCGTATGAGGCGTCAGCTTCTTGCCTTTGAGAAATATAATACTCAAGCGGAAGCGTGGAAACGGAAACCCGAATAAAGAGATGATTTCAACCCGCATGATTGATGAGAGTAGCATCTGGAAGCAATTCTTGTGGAGAGTAAGGGCGTGATCCAGTACCTTCTCTACAGGGGCGTCAGCCAGTTCCCTGATACTTGCAGTCACTTCAGGACTGGACTCTATCCGGTTGAGAAACAGTAAACGGCGGTTTGTCAACACCAGGCTTCCCTCACCCATGGTCCGGTTATCCTCTATCCAGAGAGTCCAGCGGCGATGTTGTTTAATAATGGTTTCCAAATTTGTATCGTGACCCATTGCTTGGTTACCACCTGCTTAAAAAACCTTAGAACAACCCGTGTACTTTGCCGGTGGCTGTGTCGATGTCTATCCTGCGGAAGGCAGGGTTGGAGCCGGTGCCGGGCATCAGGTTGACATCTCCTGCCACAAAACACAGGAACCTTGCTCCCGAGTAGACCATGATATCCTTGATGGGCAGTGTCCAGCCCCTTGGTACACCCTTAAGCGCAGGGTCGTGGCTAAGGCTGAGATGCGTTTTGACCATAATGGTCAGGTAATCATCATAGTCGGGGTCTGACTCAAGCTTCTTTGCTTTGGTCTCAGCAACAGGCGACCATATTACACCATCTGCTCCGTAGACCTCTTTGGCAATCTTCTCCACGCGGTCCCGTATTTTCATATCGGGAGGATAAAGGAATTTAAACTCATTATCTTCTTCACAGGCGTCTTTAACGGCATCGGCCAACTCCAGTGCGCCTTCGCCGCCGAATTCCCAGTGCCTTGAGACGGCGCAGTGTGCTCCCGCCTGCTCGGCAGCCCGTTTTACCATGGCAATCTCTTCTTTGGTATCGGTATGAAAAACGTTGATGCACACGACAGGCCGTACTCCTGCTTCACGGATGATCTTGATGTGATGCAGCATATTGGGGATGCCTTTCTCCAGCAGGCTGAGGTCTTCCCTGGTGTATTCATCCGGTATTTTGAGGCCGGCCACAACTGCCGGTCCTCCGCCGTGCATCTTCAAGGCACGCACGGTCGTGACCAGCACTGACGCATTGGGTTTCAGGTCGCTCAGGCGGCATTTGACGTTGCAGAATTTTTCGAAGCCGATATCCGCAGCAAAACCGCTCTCCGTAACATGGTAGTCAAACATCTTCAGGCCGACACGGTCGGCGATGATGCTTGATTGTCCCAGTGCGATATTGGCGAAAGGACCGGTATGTACCATCAGCGGCTGATATTCGGCGGTACAACAGAGCGTGGGATTGATCGTGTTGCGCATGAGGGCCGTCATGGCTCCTCCCACCTGCAGGTCGCCGGCTGTAACGGGATCGCCATGCTTGTTATAGGCTACCGTGATCCTGTCCATGCGGTGGCGCAGGTCGGCCAGGTCATGTACAATGGCCAGCAATGCCATCAGCTCCGAGCTCACGGCAATAGTGAACTTCGATTGCATGGTAAAGCCGTCCATCCTGCCTCCCATGCCTATAATCACATTACGCAGGCTCTGGGCGCAGAAATCCATCACCCATCCCATCTCGACCCGTGTCGGGTCGATTTCCAGACGTCTCATACCGGATAGAGTTTCAAGTTTCCTGTCATCATAGTTACGCTCGTGCTGCATGCGCGCTGTAAGCGCTACCATAGCAAGGTTGTGGGCATTGGTTATATCATTGATATCGCCCGTAAGGCCCATTGAGAATTCGGTCATAGGTATCAACAACGCATTGCCGCCCCCGGCTGCGGTCCCTTTAATATTCATGGTAGGCCCGCCTGAAGGCTGACGTACGCACCCGCCCACGTTTAATCCCCTTTTGCCCATGCCTTCCAGCAACCCGCAGGTTGTCGTGCTCTTACCTTCCCCCAGTGGGGTAGGGGTTATACCGGTGACCTGGATGTATTTACCGTCCCGCTTGTTTTCCAGACGCCGCATGATTTTAGCGTAGTCGAGCCTGGCTACCTTGCCGTAAGGAATCACCTCATCCTGTTTGAGGTTAAGCCTCTTAAACCAGTCGCCCGGCTGCGGCATGTTCCTTTCCGCTTCCTCGGCGATCTGCCAATCGCTTATTGTTAAAGGATCGTATGGCATAAGTGTTTACTCCGGGCTTTTTCTAAAGCGTATGATTATTGTCTGATACCGGCTGTCTTTTCAGCCGCTTCAATGGTATTCTGCAGCAGCATTGTAACTGTCATCAGTCCCACACCGCCGGGAACGGGGGTGATGGCTGAGGCCTTTTCTTTGACCTTTTCGAAATCAACATCGCCCACAAAGCGGTAGCCTTTTTCCCTGCTTTTATCTTCTATGCGGTTCATGCCGACGTCGATAACGACTGCCCCTTCTTTGATCATATCGGCTTTAATAAACAGGGGGCTGCCCATTGCTGCTACCACAATGTCTGCCTGCCTGGAAAAATACTGTATATGCGCAGTCCCTGTGTGTACTACTGTTACCACAGCATTGGCGCCGGCGGTTTTTTGCACCAGCAGGGCGGCCAGTGGTTTGCCTACCAGGTTGCTGCGCCCGCATATCACCACGTGTTTGCCTGACGGATCATTACCCGTCCGCATCAGCATTTCCTGTATACCGTGAGGCGTGCAGGGTATGAAGCAGGATTGGCCGCGCAGCAGTTTTCCCATGTTAACGGGGTGAAAGCCGTCCACATCCTTTTCAGGCGATATGAAGTAGAGGACTTTTTCCGTATCAACATGTTTCGGTAAAGGCGTCTGGACCAGTATGCCGTCGACCTCTTTGTCTTTATTCAACCTGTCTACTTCCTGAATAACGCGTGATTCAGGAGCATCGGCCGGCAGACGTATGGTAGTCTCCCTCATACCGATTTCCTCGCAGCCTTTTTCCTTTGACCTGACATAAGATAATGAGCCGGGGTCTTCGCCGACCAGTACAACTCCCAGGAAGGGAGTCTTACCCTGCGCTTTCAGCCGGGTTACCCGGGCCTTAAGCTCTGAGCGGATATCCGCCGATATTTCGGAACCACTTATTATTTTTGCTGTCATCTAAAGTACCTTAAACACAAAATTAGCAGTATATTATACCGTTTAACCGGGATAGAATTAAATTTGACTGCTGAAGGGTATTTGGCTGCCGATCAAATGCACTTAATCAGCATGCCTGCCGGTGTGCCTATATAAAGCGGCGTCCTCTATTCCGCCAGGATGTCCCTTGTCATCTGTACAGCTGCCGGCACTGCTGCGGCAATTCTATCCGACAGGGTGGTGCAGAATTCGTTAGCATCCGGGATCTCGATTGCCACGATGCTGACTTTTGAGGGCAGCTTGATCTTCAGTATCCTGCCGAGCTCCATTGCGGTAGGGAGGTCGACGTCATGCGGCGAGATGGTGTGCTTGGTGACACGGAAATCTTCGAGCTCCAGCCGGTAGATATCTCCCGGTGTCCCATCGACTGTCTGTATTGCATCTACGATGATAGCCTCATCGTACTCTGTAATTAGATCCAGTATGGCCAGACCCGAGACATCACTTGCAGTAAAGGTAACATCACCGGGTGGGGGATCAGACTGGAGGGATTCGATCACGTGAAACGCAACTCCATCATCACCTAGGATGGAGTTGCCGATGCCAAGTACGACTTTTTTCATGCGCCGGCCGTTTCGGCCGCGGTAGTCTTTGGCTGGGGATTAAAATACGGGGCCAACAAATTTTTGGGTGATACTACATTACCGGCGAGGGCTGTCTGTTTGTAATCCAGTCCGATGGCAACTGCGATAAGCTGGGTTATGGCCAGTGCCGGCAATTTATACCTTGCCTTGTGCTTGTTCCTGGCTGTCGATTGATATACGTCCAAAGCTGTATGGCAAAGAGGACAGGTTGTGGTAACCATGCATTGTGCGCCGTGGTCCTGTGCGTTCTGCAGCAGCTTATGTATAAGATCGACTGCTACATCGCTTTCGGATATTACCAGCGAGCTCCCGCAGCAGCGGGCTTTAAGCGGAAAATCCACCGGTTCCGCGCCCAGACTTTTAGCCATCTGGTCCAGCCAGTCAGGCAGCTCGCTGTCGTCATACCCGTAGTCAGGCCTGACCTGCTGACACCCGTGATAGCAGGCGACCTTAAGCCCGGTAAGCGGCCGCACGACTTTAGCCGCCAGTCCACTCACACCTATATCGTTATACAGCACCTCGACAATGTGCCTGACTTTAACCGTGCCGTTATAAGTCAGTCCTGCGGCGGACAATGCGTCATGTACCCTGTCGGCCAGCTTATGGTCCTCTTTTAACAGATCATTTGCTTCCTGAAGTATCGTATAGCATGAGCTGCAGGGTGTGACCAAATCCAGGCCTGTCTTCTCTGCCTGTGCCAGTACGCGTGCGGTAGCCCCTACTGCCCTGGCCTTGTCGACGCCGCTGAAGGGGGATGACCCGCAGCAGGTCCAGTCCTCAAGCTCTATCAGTTCAATATCAAGGGGTTTGGCAATGGCTTGAATGGATTTTTCGACCGGCGCTCCCGTAGCTTCCATGGAACAGCCGGGATAATAAGAATAGTATTTCACTGGCCACCTCCTGCGGACAGCTTGTTGACAATGATATTTAATTCGTCTTTGCCCTTGACTTTTTTGGCAGTCAGCGGCATGCGTTTGTGAGTGAGCAGGCTTATTGCCATGGGCAGCATTTTGAGTGCCGCAAAGGGATTGGTTTTCAGGAAATATTTAAACATGAAGCCGAATTCGTACACACGGCCGTTTTTAACGATGGAGTCGGAGAAAGTGCGGTACATGGTGGTAGTACTGGTAGCTGGTTTATACCCTTCCTTCAGCGCTATTGATTCCAGGCCGTGCATGATACTGGCAGGCTTAATATCGCGGGGGCATCTGGCTGTGCAAAGGTAACACGATACGCAAAACCAGATAGAGTTGCTTTTGAGGAGCTCATCTTTCATGCCTGCGCGTACCAGTGCGATAACGTGGCGCGGGGTATACTCCCATTGTGTGGCTGTAGTACACGAGCCGCTGCATACTCCGCATTGAATACACTCATTTATCTTTTCGCAGGCAGGCAGGCTGGCTACCTCATCGAGAAATGTTGTCGCGTGACTGTCATTTTCCATTTCTCTGTCTCCTTTTTATAGAAATCGATAAGCTATGCATTATATTAAGATACCTTCCAGTTCGGCATAAATTTGATCATTAGTGAAATGTTTATGTGTGATTGCGCCGCTGGGACATCCTGCTACGCAGGTGCCGCAGCCCTTGCAGAGTGCTTCATTAATGCGTGAGACCTTGTCTTTCTCAATAAAGGATATAGCATTGTAAGGGCACAGCAGGTTGCAGACACGGCAACCCGAGCATTTGTCCTCGTCGATGAAAGCTGTATCAGCCTCAATCTCCACCTTACCTTTATTTATTAAGGCCAGGACCCTGGCCGCGGCTGCCGAAGCCTGTGCGACAGTATCGGGTATATCCTTGGGCCCCTGGCAGCAGCCAGCTATGAATATGCCGTCCGTCATGGTAGCAACGGGATCAAGCTTGGGATGTTTTTCGGTGAAAAAGTTTTCTTTGCCGCAGGAGATGTTGAATTTATGCGCCGTTTCCTGAGCATCTGCCTGGGGCTCGATGCCGCTGCAGAGTACTACCATCTCCACAGGCAGCCTGCGCTGTTTACCTGCCAGCGTATCTTCGAACTGTACGATCAGTTTGCCTTGCTCTTCAGGTGTCTGTGCGACGTCGGTAACTTCGCCAGGCCTGCCGCGGAAGAATACTGTCCCTTCCTTCTGAACACGGTTGTAGAACTCCTCGTATCCTTTGCCGAAGCTCCTGATATCGATATAAAACTCGTAAACCTGCGAGCCGTGCACATGTTCTTTCAGCAAGTGGGCGAACTTCATGCCGTACATACAGCATACTCTCGAGCAATATGAGTGATATTTTTCATCGCGGCTGCCCACACAATGAATGATGGCAATACTCCGGGGTTCCTCTCCATTCTTAAGCAATATCTTGCCGGAGGTAGGTCCTGCCGAGTTAACCATGCGTTCAAATTCAAGGCTGGTAAGCACATTATCCAGACGTCCATACCCGTATTCTTTTACAGCCGATGGGTCGAACAGCTTATATCCTGTTGTCAGAATGACATTGCCGACTTCGATATCAAGGATCTCATCTTCCTGCTCGAAATTAATAGCGTTCCGCTCACAGAATTTTTCGCAGGCACGGCATTTGCCCTTCAGGAAGTAGGTGCAGTGCTCCCTATCGATAACCGGGACATTGGGAACTGACTGGGCGAAAGGTGTGTAGATGGCCTTGCGTTTGGCCAGTTTTTCATCGAACTCGCTGTCAAGTTTAACCGGGCATTTGGTGCTGCAGACGCCGCATCCGCTGCAGAGGCTGGCGTCTACCGAGCGTGCCTTTTTCCTGATTTTGACGCGGAAGTTACCCACATATCCTGATACATAATCGATTTCGCTGTAAGTAAGGAGCTCGATTTTGGGATGGGCCCCTACCAGGCTCATCTTGGGAGTAAGAATGCAGGCTGAACAGTCCAGTGTCGGGAACGTTTTATCCAGTTGCATCATATGACCGCCGATGCTGGGCTCCTTTTCAACCAGGTAAACTTTGTGGCCGGAGTTGGCTATCTCTAAAGCAGCCTGGATGCCTGCAATGCCTCCGCCTACAATCAATGTGTCGGGGTGTACAAGTACCTCCTTATTCTCAAGCGGCTGATGGTAGTAAACACGCCGCACTGCCGCGCTGACCAGCGCCTTGGCTTTCTCGGTGGCCTCTTTGCGTGACTCTGTGACCCATGAACAATGCTCACGGATGTTTGCCATCTCGAAATAGTATGGGTTGAGTCCGCCTTCCTGCACCGCCCTCCTGAACGTGGGTTCGTGCATTTGCGGAGAGCACGAAGCTACTACGACCCGGTTGACTCCCAGTTCCTGGATATCTTTTTTAATCAAGTCCTGTCCGGGATCGGAGCACATGAATTTATAATCACGTGAAACCACTACCGATGGCAGGCTTCTGGCGTATTCCGCAACTTTCTCAACGTCTACTGTTCCGGCGATATTGCTGCCGCAATGACAGACATACACACCTATCTTGGGTTCCATGATGACCTCCTGAGAAAGAAAGAATGGTTCTTCAATTTACGTTAATCCACTCTGTCTGGATAAACGGGGGTATTCGGATTTTAGCGAGATTATAGCATTGTGGGTGATATTCAACAATACCCTGCGTATGGCAACGCGAAATAGCGCTTACCGGCAGGACATATGGAAAGGGTTAACCCCTGTGGAATCCCGTCTCGAGTAAAAATAATAATTAAGTTGTAAATTACTAAAATTATCAGTTAAAGAGTTAAGCTAGCCAGCGCTTGCGGCGCCTGTAGTGTTTGACCTCGCGGTAGCTCTTTTTGGCGCCGACCTGGCTCAGTCCCAGGTAAAATTCCTTGATGTCCTCGTTGTCCTTGAGCTTTTCCGCCGGGCCGTCCATAACAATGCGACCGTTTTCCATGACATAGCCGTAGTGGGCGATGCCCAAAGCTGCACGTGCATTCTGCTCAACCAGCAACATCCCGGTCCTCTCATCCTCGTTGATTTTTTTAACTATACCGAAGATCTCCAGTGTCATGCGAGGGCTCAATCCCAGCGACGGTTCATCCAGCAAAACGACCTTAGGGCGTATCATCAGGGAACAGCCGATAACCATCATCTGCTGCTCTCCGCCTGAAAGGTACCCGGCAGTACGGTTGTTCATCTGCTTCAAACGCGGGAAATAGGCGTATACCTTGTCGAGCGATTTCTTGAGATCGCTGGAGCTGCGGACAGTATAACCGCTGGAGCGCAGATTCTCTTCCACTGTGAGGTGATCGAAAAGACGGCGGCCTTCCATAACCTGGACGATGCCGATTTTTACTATCTCCTCGGGATTTTTTTTGTCGATCCTGATGTCGTCGAACTGGATACTGCCGTCGGTGACCTCGCCCAGTTCAATATGCAGCAGGCCGGAGATGGCCTTGAGGGTGGTTGATTTGCCTGCGCCGTTGCCGCCCAATATGGCGACGATCTGGCCTTCAGCCACTTCCAGTGAAACCCCGCGTAGCACCAGTATAACGTTGCTGTAGACGACCTCGATGTTGTTAAGTTTGAGCATTTATCTTACCTGTATTATCCGGGCGGCCCCGAATTACCGGGGCCGCCCTCGATAGCATTTATTTGTACTTTGCCGGACGGAGGTCCGGGCATTTGCCCCAGTCGGTCACCGGCAGGATCTTGGAGTTTTTAACGTTCAAAACTCTGGCGCCTACAGACTCATGTTTTGTAGGACTATATGTGATTGATGTTGTGCCGCAATCATAGGCATTGGTTTGCTCCATATACTTGCGCAGCACTTTTCCGCTGAGTTTATCCCAGCCAACCTCAGCAATGGACTGTTCAATAATGCTCTTCATATATGTCCACAATCCACAATAGACCAATCGGGAGCCTGCCTTCTTCTCCCAGACGTCGCCGCCGGCTGCCTTGGCCCTTTCAGAGACCAATTTAATATACGGGTTATCCTCTTCATCCCAGCTTACGAATGGGGAAGGGCCGTAGAAACCTTCAGCCAGAGGCCCTGCCAGGCCAATTAATGCCTGCTTGTCCAGCGCCCACTGACAGCCGCTGAAATTCATCTTGCCAATCAGTCCCAGTGAATCGGCGCTCTTTAAAATGACAGCCGGTGCGCCGCCAAGGGTATTGGTAAATACCCAGTTGGCGCCCTTGTCCTTGATCCTGGTGAGCTGTGTGGTCACGTCCATCTGCGTGGCACCAAAAACCTCTTCAGCTACCAGTTCAACTCCCTTCTGTTTGCAGTAGTCCCTGCACTCGTCCGTGAGTATGGCTCTGCCGAAGGTATTGTCCCAGGTCAGGATGGCCAGCTTGATGGGTTTGGGTTGGGTCTGGACCAGCCAGTCTATGAAGAACCCGAATCCATCAGTATAAGAAGGTGTGAATGTAAAGATATTGCCGGCCGGGTATATGGTGGCAGCGCTGGCCGCGCTGGTCATGCCGACGATATCGTCTTCAATAAAGCGGTCTTTAAGTGCTTCTCCTGTGGCAGATTCCATGGGCCACATGAAAAAGGGTTTGGGGGTTTCGGATCGAAATGCCTCGTAGGCTGCTATGGCAGCTTTCAGATCTCCGGCAGTGTCGCGGAAGACGAGTTCCATCGGTACGCCGTCTATGCCGCCCTTTTCCTGAGAAATATAATTCATGGCGTCCCTGAAGCCGTCAACCAGGCCGGCCTGGATGGCTGCGTAGGGGCCGCTGACATCGGCAAATAAGTAAAAGGTGTATACCTCGGGTTTTGCTGATGCTTCAGACTTCTGCGTCGTGGCCGCAGGTGCGCATGCCAGCACAACAAGCATCAATGCCATTACTGCTGAAATTAAAGTCACCAGTTTAAAATTTACTTTCATTTTCTACCTCCTCGTATATTAGATTGCCATTTGTAATGAAATATACCTTAAAGCAGTCATCACCTCCTGTTAGTATGAGAATGGGTTCATTCTATATGACGTCTTAAAAATCTCCCAGCGATGGGCCAGTCCCCTCGGTTCGAAGATAATAAAAACAATTACCACTATGGCGAAGACGATTGGGCCGATGCCTGCGATGTTCTCTGCGCGGAATTGGGGAAAGGCGGTCAGTAAAGATGGTGACAGAGACTTTACTAGTTCATCCAGACCGCGGATAAAGATAGTGCCGAATATTGCCCCGGCGGTGCTGCCCGCGCCGCCAACCAGTACCATTCCCATGAGCCAGATGGAGTCCATAAGTGTGAAATGATCGGGGCTGATGGCTCGCATGGAGTAGGCCCACAGACATCCAGCTATACCGGCAAAGATATTGCAGATGAAGAAGGCCAACAGCTTGTACTTGAAGATATTCACGCCCATGACCTCGGCGGCCAGGTCGTTATCTCTGATGGCGATAAAGGCGCGGCCGGTGCCCGTGCGCACAATATTCTTGGCGAAATATATCATAAGCAGTGTGATCGGCATAATCAGGTAAAACATGCGGTCCTGGGTATTGAGGATAAAATCACCTATTCTTGGTGCCGGGATGACCAGGCTCTGAGTACCGCCTGTTACATCCGGCCTGATGTTGATGATCAGGGTAATGATGATGAACTGGGCTGCCAGTGTGGCCATGGAGAGGTAGAAGCCTTTGATTCTGAGTGATGGAAGGCCGAAGAGGACGCCGACCAGGCCGGTAGCCACTGCTGCGATGGGTAGGGTGGCCCAGAAGGGGAAGCCCAGTCTAACGGCCAGTATGCCCGTGGTGTAAGCGCCGACGGCCATGAAGGCCGATTGGCCGACAGAAGTTAACCCGCAGTACCCCATAAGGATGCTGAGGCCCAGCACGGCTATGAGGGTGATGGAGATGTTATTGACCAGGTAGAGCAGGTAGCTGCCGCTGTAAAGGGGCAGTGTGAAGAGGATGACCAGGAACAATCCCAGCATGATCCATTGAAAGCGGGTGCGGAAAATGGCCATATCCTGGCCGTAATTGGTGTCGTAGGTGCCGCAGGGACGATTAATAGCCATGTTATATCCTTTCTATCCTTTTTAGTCCGAATAGACCTTCCGGCCTGATCATGAGCACGACTATCATGATGATATAAGGGGTGATCTCCATCAGCCAGGGATCGAGCAGTCCCCCCGAAACTGTCTCGAGAACGCCCACCGAGAGGCCGCCGATAATGGCGCCGGGTATGGATTCGATGCCGCCGAAGAGTACGGCAGAGAAGGCTTTGAGGCCGACTCCGCCGGTGGGTATGGCCACGCCCATGCGGACACCCAGGAAGATGCCGGCCAGGGCTGCCATAACGGCGGACAGTGCCCAGGTAATGCTGAAGATAAGACGAACATTGATGCCGCGTGCCTGGGCCACCAGGTGGCTTTCAGCTACGCTGCGCATGGCAAGGCCCAGTCTCGTGCGCTTGAAGAAGATCACAAATGCGCAAAATGCAACCATAGCTACGCCGAAGGCCCACAGCAACTCATGTGAGAGGGCCACATTTCCAAGATTGACGGTACTGCCGGGCAGGAAGTCGGGCATGACCTGCATGGAAGCTCCCCATATCAGAACGGTGACGCCGTTCAGTAAAGAAATGAGAGCCAGGGTGACCATCATGGCGGCGATGGTGGGTTGCCCGATAAGAGGCCGCATGGTGAAGCGGTCGACCAAGTAACCCACGAGGGCTGCCAGCAACAAGGCCAGGATGAGACTTAATATAATTGGGATCCCAAGCTGTACTGAGAGCGACCAGAAGATGAAGGCGCCGACCAGCACGAATTGCCCTATGGCAAAATTGAAAATGCCCGTAGCTTTGCAAATCAGGACGATGCTCAGGGCGATCAACCCGTAAACAGCGCCCACCATAACTCCCGTTGCTAAGAATTGCAGGAAAGCATCCATTATAAGCCTCCCTAGTCCAGATTATTGATTTTAAGCGATGTTGTGATTACCGCTTTTCTGCCGTCGCGGTAGGTCACCGGCGCCTCGACAATCATCTCTGCTGCAGTGCCGTACAGGGCGGAGATGAGGTCCTTGTACCTCTCCTCCACGAAAGTCCTTCTCAGTTTGCGGGTACGCGTCAGCTCAGCCTCGTCGGCGTCGAACTCGCGGTGCAGGTTGGCGAAGCGCCTGATGCGGGTGCCTTCCTGCAGGTACCTGTTGACTTTCTTTATCTCGCCTGCTATGAGATCGATAACTTCTTTCCTTTGCGAGAGATCGGTAAAGGTCGTATAGGGTATGCGCCTGGCCTCGGCCCAGCGGCCTACGTTTTCAATATCTATATTGATGATGGCGGTGACGAAATCCCTGTCCTCGCCGCCGATTATGATTGCCTCTTTGATGTACTGGCTGAAGCGCAGCCTGATCTCGATATACTGCGGGGAAAATTTGCGTCCTCCTGTCAGCTCGCGCAGGTCGTCCATGCGGTCCATAACGATCAGATGGCCGTCTTCTTCAATATGACCGAAGTCCCCGGTGCAGTACCAGCCGTCGATGACTTTCTTCTCTGTGGCTTCTTTATTTCTGTAGTAGCCGGAGAACATATTAGAGCCCTTGACCAGTACTTCACCGTCTGTGGCGATACGCACATCCATTCCTGGTGTGGGCACGCCGGTGGTTTCCGGCTTGACGTCGTCGCTGAAGTGGCCTGCAACCAGTGCGCCTTCTGACAGGCCGTAAGCCAGTTTGACGTTAACCCCGATGGCCTGGAAATAGCGGATCATATCGGGGCTGATTGAGGACCCTCCGGTGATGGCTACGCGCACGTTGGTCAGGCCGAACTTATCACGCAGGTTGCGGTAGAGCAGCCACTCGCCTATGAAATACAGAACGCGCCAGGTAATAGACGGCGTTACTTTGGCGAGATTGAGATCAGCCATTTTGTAGGCGACCGGCATGAAAAGGTCGTAGTTAAATTTCTTGAGCCTGCTGGTATCGCTCATCTTGGCCTGAACCGTACGCATGATGCTTTCCCAGTTGCGCGGGCCGAAGAAGAGGATATTGGCGCCGATCTCCCGGATGTTGTCCATCACCGTTTCGGGCTTCTCAAGGAAATTGACGGCAAATCCTGTATATAGTGATCCGGCCACAGCCAGTGTCTGGTCCGTGATCCAGGCCGGCGGAAGGAAAGCCACATATTGCTCTTTGTCTGTATAATGGTCTGTCTTCTGGCTGACTTTAGCTACGTTGATCAACTCACGGTGGCTGGTCATGGCGCCTTTGGGTAGCCCAGTGGTGCCGGAGCTATAGCACAACAGGCAGATATCCTCTCCCTTGCCGGCTTCTACGTTTTTCTCAAACACTCCGGGGTTCTGCTTTTCATATTCCCTCCCCAATTCCAGGACTTTGTCGAAGCTGGCGAGATTGGACTCGCTATAGTTCCACAGTCCTTTGGGGTCCCAGTAGATGATTTTCTTGAGCAGAGGGATCTCATCCTGTATTTGCAGGACCTTGTCAACCTGCTCCTGGTCCTGGGCCACGATGAACTTGGATTCGGAATGCTCGATGTAATACTTGACTTCTTTGGGCATGCAGTCTGTAAATATGCCGATAGCGGTGCCGCGTCCAGCCTGAACAGCCATCTCCGCCCAGATCCACTCGGGTTTGCTCTCTCCCAAGATGCATATTTTATCGCCCGGCTCCAACCCCATGCTGATCAGCCCCAGAGAAAAATGTTTGACCTTCTCGAAGTAGTCTTTCCAGGTAAAAGACTGCCATATGCCGAGGTCTTTTTCCCGCTGGGCGGTTCTACTATCACCCCATTTCTCGAAGTTCCGCTTCAACAGCTTGGGCAGCGTATCGTATGTATCTATAACCATTAGCAGCCTTCCGTATTAAATCTCTTCGCCAAGATATGCTTTGATCACAGCAGGATCATCTTTTACTACTTCGGTATTGCCCTCTGCTATTTTTTTACCAAAATCCAATACTATCAGCCGGTCGGCAATATCCATAACGACTCCCATATCGTGTTCGATCAGGACAATGGGTATACGACGCAGTTCGAAGATATCCAGGATAAAGCGTGCCATGTCCTCCTTTTCCTCGGAGTTCATGCCGGCCATGGGTTCATCTAAAAGCAGCAGCCTGGGTTCCAGCGCCAGTGCGCGGCCAAGGTCCACTTTTTTCCGCTGGCCGTATGGGAGGGAGCCCACCACCTTTTTGCGGATGCCTTCCATCTCCAGGAAATCGATAATGTCCTCGACCACCTTTCTGTGCTGCAGTTCTTTTTTATGTTCCGGGCCGAAATACATAGCTCCGGCCAGAAAATTCGGTTTCAGATGGATATGCCTGGCGGCCATAAGGTTATCCAGTGTGGTCAGGCCGGTATAAAGCTGGATATTCTGGAATGTTCTGGCGATGCCCAACTCTGCAATCTTGTAGGAGGGCATGCGCGTAATCCGCTGGCCTTTAAAATGGATTTCACCCTGCTGGGGGCGGTAGAAACTGCTGATGCAGTTAAGGAGGCAGGTCTTGCCTGCGCCGTTGGGCCCGATGATTGCCAGTATCTCGTTTTGACGAACCTCACAGTCTATATCTGCCAGGGCTGCGACCCCGCCAAAATTTAAATGTAGACCCTTAACCTGCAAAGCTATGTCGTTAGTTTGCATCCAACCCCTACCTGATTAAATTTGATAGCCGCCTATGCAAGGACCAGTTGCCAAAACGAATGGATAAACAAAAAACGAGCGGGTGCTCATTTAAGTATCGCAATATTAAACAGCATGATTTTTATATTGTCAAGAATTAATTAGCATTCAATAAAAAGTGACCATTTTTACGATTGTGTTACTCAAATATGCCGACTATTTATAATTATAATCTTTCAATATTGTTCAAATTAGCAATGATAATTACATATATGAGTTGCGAGGGTATCTGCTCCAGATTAAAGATGGCAGGACCGGCTATATTGCGTTCATTTAAGTAGACGACTCATCATTTGGCAATGATGATGGCGGCTGACTGATTTTAGCATCCCTTATTTTACGCAGGATGCTTGAAAACACCCGGCGCTCCTCGTCCGTAAGATTATGAAAAAACATGTCCATTATTATGTTGAAGGTGGGTGGCCATAATTGATCGACCATCTTTTTACCCAGAGGAGTCAGAGTTATAAATATATTACGTCTGTCAGTGCGGGAATGACGTCTTTGAACCAGCTTCTGCTTTTGAAGCTTGTCGATTACCAGGCTGACGGATGCGGTTTCAATTGCCAGGTAAGGTGATATTTCGGTGAGCGTCATGGGTTTTTGCATATATGACAGGGCCATCATCACTTCAACCTGTGATGATGTAAGTTGAACTGATTTAGGTATCTGAGTTCCGGCTTTTTTATATCTGTTATAGGTTTGATTAAACAGTCTGGTCGTAAGCAGCACATCATCCGGAAGGATAAGCCCGCAGGGCCAGACTGCCTGGCTATTCGATTTGTTAACTTTTCTATTAATTGCCATCTTTCATTAAGCTTTCCGATTCTGCTGTCAATTAAGGAACAACTTCGACATTTTAATATATTATTAATAAATTTAATAGCTGATAGGGAGTCAGTCACTGCGCTGTGAATGAGATTGAATCCAAGTGTATATTTGCGAAGGCTTTTGCATTGTTACATTTTGCTGTTTCGTTGCGCGTGAAGTTGAGACAAGCTTGCCAAAATGTAATAAACTCCATATTGTTGAAATATCTAGCC
>JAFGHL010000078.1 GCA_016930155.1 Dehalococcoidia bacterium
CGCCCGGTGACACATTCCCACACACCCGGCGCGAAATCTTTGCGCGCTGCCCGGCGCAAAAGCAGATAACGCTGCGTTTCGGGAGACCAGATGACGGCGCCAATGCCGCCGCAAAAACGTCCGATTGTCATCACGCGGATTCCGAAGACACGATATCCGAAACGATAGCTTGCACTTCCTCAACCAGACTCAAAGCTTCAAGTAAAGCGTCTCTTTCTGGCCAGAATTCAATATCGTATCGCGCCGCCACTGCATAATCGGTGATTTGTGTTAAGTCCAGGGCGGCCAATTCCGGAACAGGGCAAACTTCTAGGCACAGTCGCTGAAGTTCTTCGAGATCGTGTGTACGTGGCACCGGTACATCATAGAGGAGTAGGATGCTCTTGAGAAGTTTCTCAATGGCCTGTTGCGTATGAAAACATGCCGTATCATAGGGACCAGGGGTATCCAGAATCTGTTGTACAACAAACAAATCACTTGCTGCCTTGGTTATCCAACCTCGAACAAGGTCATGTTTATCTTTCATATAGAACGATTCCCTCATTGACAGCGGCCGTAATGAATGCATTAGGGACATTCCGCCACTCAGCGACCTCTTCAGGCGTCCATACGACAATATCCTTCGCTGCGCACACACCGGTAAGCGCCCTGCGATACTTGGCAGCGCGACGATAACGAGGTAAGTCAGAGGGTTCGATAACCAGAAGATCATAGTCGCTACCCGGTTTGGCTTCACCACGCGCGCGGGACCCAAAAAGGATTACCTTATGAGGCCCGCCGACGGATAAAACCCGTCGCAGGATTTCTTGCAGTGTCTGATCTTGTATTTTCATTTCACGCATCCTCTTCTTCGATTATACAACCTACTCTTCTGAAGCCGCAATCTCCCCCTTGAGCGCACACCAAGCCGCCGTGACCGGGCTTGCCAGATACGTCTCGCCCGCGCCTTGCTTGCCGGGGAAGTTGCGGTTACTGGTGCTGACTTGCACTTCGCCTTTGCCCGTCATCCCCAGGTGACCGGAGGCGCAGCCTCCGCAGCCGGGATTGCTGATGATGAACCCGGCCTCGAACAGTGTTTGCAGCACGCCTGACGCCAGCATCTGCGCGTAAACGCGCCGCGTTGCCGGGACGACGGTCGCCATCACGTGCGGGGCGATGCGCTTGCCGCGCACGATCTCCGCGACGGCGGCGAAGTCTTCGAAGCGCCCGTTGGTACAGGAGCCGAGGAAGACGCTGTCGATGCGCCGCCCGGCAACCTCGCGCACCGGTTTCACGTTCGTCGGACTCGGCGGGCAGGCGATGAGCGGCGGTAAATCGCTGATGTCGATTTCGACAGTTTCGATGTAGTTTGCATCTGAGTCGGGGAGTAGGGAGTAGGGAGTAGGGAGTAAGGAGGGATTCTTGATTCTTAATTCGTGGCTGGTGATTGGAAATCCGATGATGCCGCCCATCTCCGTAACCTGGCTCGCGAGAGTGATGCGGCCGGCGAGATCGAGGGCGTCGATGGCAGGGCCGTAGAATTCAATGGCGTGGCCGAGCGCGCCGCTGGAACCAAGGTCGCGCATCACGGCCAACGTCAGGTCTCGAGCGGTGCATGGTGGGCGCAACTCGCCTTTGAGCATCACCTTCATCGTCGGCGGGACCTCGAACCAGGTGCGCCCGGTCTTGAAGGCGAAAGCGATGTCCTGGTCGCCCATCCCCTGCCCAAATACGCCCACCGCGCCGAGGATGTTGAGGTGGCTGTCGGTGCCGACAAAGGTGCTGCCGGGTTGCACCAGCCCCTCCTCGATAGCGACGTGCGAGCCGATGCCGGCGTTCACATCGAAGACGCGCACGCCCTGCGTCCGCGCCCACTCGCGGCACAATTGTTGGTTGTTCGCGTAGGGAATGTTACTCGGCGGCACCACCAGATCGAAGGTGAAGAACGTTCTGGCGGCGTCGGCAACCGGCGCGTCGCCGTAGTGCTCGCGGTAGTTCTTGACCACGTTCGCGCCGCCGAAGTCGCGCGCCGTGCGCACGTCCAGGTCGAGCCAAATGATGTCGCCGGGGTTGACCGAGGCATCCGGTGCAGTATGCATCGCGAAGATTTTTTGGATGAGGGTTTGTCCTACCATGGATCTTTTATCCTCTCGCTCTACGTATACGATGCCGCCCTGGCTCTACCGTCACAAAACAAGCGCTTAATTCTTTGACCTGGTGCGCGCTCAAAAGACGGAGTAACTCTTGGTGAGTATCCTCCAATGTATCAAAAGTTGCCCGCAGCAAGATAACACCGCTATGCTCTACCACCTCTAAAAAGACGAGCGCACCAAAATCCTTGTCTCTGGTGACAAGGATACGACCTTCCTGCCGGGTATAGTGTAAAAGCATCACATCAGAAGCTCGACTAAGTCCGGCTTCTGCTGCACACAGCACGTCATGCCCTGAATCTCGGATGAAGTTAATCGTGACTTGATATACATCTTGATCGGCGAAGAATTTCACGCTATGGCTCCGACCAGGTGGACTTCTTCAGCTTTGATCAAATCGAGAGCGTATTGCACGCACGCCGCAACATCATCAAATGTAAGATCTAAGTAATACTTGCTCACGATCTCTGAAAAAGGAATACCTGCCTGGACAAGTTCCAAAACTGCATAGACAGGTATGCGCGTTCCTGTAATACATGGTTTCCCAAAATGAACATTGGGATCAATGATGATACGCGACTGTTTCATGGTGTACTCCTGTATTCTTCTTCTTTTGAGATAACTAATGCGCCGGCGCCAGATACAACAGCACGGCGAAATAATGGCACAGGCTGCCAATCAGCACGAAAAGATGCCAGACACCGTGCATGTAGGGGATTTTCTTCAGCGCGTAGAAAATGACGCCGATGGTATACGCCGCGCCGCCGACCGCCAGCCAGATCAGCCCGCCTACGGGGATGTTGACCAGCAAGGATTTAAGCACCAGAACGCTGAGCCAGCCCATCAGGACGTACATCAAGACCGATAGTTTTTGCAGGCGGTTGATGAACAGCGCCTTGAAGCTCACGCCCAAAATCGCCAAGCCCCAGATAAGGATGAGGAACGTCCAGCCCCACGCGCCTTGCACGCCGAGTAGCAGAAATGGCGTGTACGTCCCGGCAATGAGGAAGAAGATTGAAGCGTGATCGATAATGCGGAAGACGCGCTTGACCTTGGGATTCTGGAAGCTGTGATACAGCGTCGAAGCAACATACAGCGTCACCAACGACGCGCCGTAGATGCTGAAGCTCACCACCTGCGTCACGTTGCCGTACAGCACCGCCAGCACCACCAGCACCGTCAGCCCGGCCACGCTCAACGCTGCGCCGATCCCGTGGGTGACGCCGTTCATGATTTCCTCGCCCAGGGAGTAGAGGTGGGTTTTTATGGTTTTGAGTTGGGATGTGTTCATAGTGAGGCAATTATAGTGATCATATTAAGCTGTTTGCACAAACAGAAACAGCAAATGGTGTATAGTAAACGGAGAAATCCCCTTGGCCCTATTGTGTTTTGAGACATAGTGATCTTCAAAAGGGGCCAGCAAGTTCGTTCGATCAAAACCGGAGGCATTATCTAATGCAACGATCCGAGTTTGCAATTCCACCGCTACATCTGCGCATGGCGTTTGCCGGACGAAACCTATCATAGCGCCTTCTGGAAACTTGGCACCATATTTGCCCTCAATGTATCGGCAAACACCGTTTTCTACATACTCGTTACACAAAGTTTTGTTTGTTGCCTCTATTAATTTGCATTCTGCACCGAAGTAGACAAGTCGATCCCAACCAGCACGAAAGCAAAAATCAATAGTCGGAGGATTTCCTCGACTACTGGTTTTTCCGCTTTCATCCTCTTTCTGTGAGTGAGGACGGAATGTTGGGTATAGACTACTCCGGGGCCACCGGATTATCAAACAATCATACCACTCTTCAGTGATTTGATTTTCTCTCATTGTGAGATCAATGACATCTTTTTTGACGAGATCGAAATAGGCGTCTCGCATTAGACATAGCATAACTTTGACAACATGAGGGCCAAGAGCTTCCGTCAACTCAGCAGAAGGCTGTGGTCGGCTGTAAAATATACTCATACAGACCTCCAAGCTTCCACGATATCAGCATAAATTTCATCGGCATCGCGTAAGGCGGTTGCCCTGGTCCAATAGCGTCTTTGATCGGGCTTAATTATATAGATGATCTTACCTATATAGACTCTCACGTTACGACGAATGAATAAATTGGGAGAGCGCTGCTCTACAAGAAACTTGTTTACAGTAGTTAGCGCCTTATCAAGTGCCGCCATTGATCTCTCTCTAGAAATTTCCGTGCGCATTTCCCTGGAAGGCTCTACCAGTTCCAGTGCAACAATCCGAAGAGGCACCTCTTTACTGTAAGAGAAAAGGATAGGTTGGAAAGATTGTCCAAAAGAGTTTTCCAAAATTCTTCTAGCGACACAAAGATATTGTTCGAGGAAAGCATCTCTATCTTTTTCTGAGTAAGTTGTATTTCTTGGTTCCTCTATCTTTCTAAAATAACCTAGGGTATAGTCAATTGCATCATCAATAAGGATCTGCTCATCTTCTGTAAGAGCGTAGAATTCTTCAACCAGCTTACCAACACGGTCTTCAAAATCGTTTTGAAATGCTAAGGTCTCTAAATCATCATAGGATACGGAGATATTGTCCAAATCTAACGGTATAGGAAGATTATACACTTCCTTCACTTGAAGTTCATCTCTCTCAACCAGCCATTTCCGGCTTGACATTAAAGCATAATACAATGGAATTCGACTGTTTAATACGACACAACATTTGGCTAACAAATCGATATCTTCTTTTGCTGTGTGGACTCCTACAAAAGCATCTTTGAAAACCAAGTCATCCATTGATAATGCGGCTCTAAAACTACTTTCTCCCGCAAGAGGACTTTGTTTCACCAACATGTGTGGACCCTCAAAAATCTCTGGCTTTTTTGGCCTGGGCCATTGTATTTCTGGCATAGTAAAAGCCGGTAATCCTTCTCCATCAATTATAAAGCGAGGTAGATTCCTGCTATCCTCAAGAAAAGGCTTTCCTATCAAATAAGTGGCATTTTTGATCCGATTATGCGGTTTACCAACAATGATTCCTTCAGCATAGATCCATTTGCGCTTGTCACACAAATTCTTAAGTGATTGATAGGAGTCCCCCATTAGTTTTTTGATCAGTGCGTAATCTCTTGGTCCTCCCCACATAGCTACTTTCCAAATCACGTCGTTTTCTACGACCTCTTCGCGGGGCAACAGTGCAATGTCCTGGGGATCAATAAAGAATTGCCATTGATCTTCCGTAGAATAAGAAGGTTTCGGTGTACAATACAAAATGGGGCGAGCTATATCAGGCTGTTCTGGGGTGTAGAAAACCGCGGCTCCTGGCCCTACGGCATCCTGGAATAGGCCACGGCGAGAGGCTGAAAAGTTGATGATCGTCTTAACATGGTAAGTCTCAAAAAAAGCACTGCGAAAACTACGATGTGTACCAGAACGATTGAATAGAAGCCCTTTGCTTGGCATCAGCAAACAAATTTCACCAGTCGGCTTGCTTAACTCTGCTGCGCGCCACAAAAACGCTAGTGCTATTTGATTATCAGGAGCAATTTCCCTGTTGGGAACTTCCTTTTCCCTGTCCTCACGGTACTTCTCTCCCGGGAAGGTTAATTCGCTATCCCAAGGAGGATTACCAATAATCAAGTCGTATTGCTTATGGAGAAAAGGCGCATCGGTATCAAAAAAATCATAAGCAAAAAGATTGTTATCCCAAAGGGAAGGGAATGTCACGTCCTCCCATATCTGGCGCGGCTCTAAATAATCGCATAACGTCAAATACAAACTAAATGCCGCAACGCGCACTGCTTCAGAATCCAGGTCAACCCCAAAAATGTTATCAGTCAACAATTTTTTAAGCTGTTCTGGTTTTAGATGTTGATCAGGGTTAGCTTGATGCCAATGTGAAATGATCCGCCGGTAAATCTCGACCAGGAATATTCCCGATCCGCACGCTGGGTCGAGAACTTGAAAATCCGTCCGTTTCCCATTCCAAGGAAAAACCTCATCTACCAAAAAACTTACTAAATGATGCGGTGTGTAATGCGCACCTTTTCTAACGTTAATATTCGCGCTCTTCCGTTGTTGAATATGAAAGAACTCTTCATAAATACTGCTGATAAATTCAATTGGAATAACATCGAAGGAATATAATCTCCATAAACTTAATTGTCCTGTACGTACATCCTGTTGTCCAATGAGATATTTCTCCAACTCTTTTAGGTGTTCAACACCAATGAGTCGCTTTTCGTCGTCAGTGACCGGGAATACATCTCCGTTAAACTTATCACTTAGATATGCAAAGAGGTCATAGGTAGCTTTTTTGTCAGTTAGTAGATCTATGAAACACACTGCGCCTTCACGGAATCGCGCAAAGAATTCATCTGGAAATACGTTTCTTCCATTTGAGTCCTTACGGTCCTCTAAATACTTAACAAAGATTGCCCGACCCAATAAACTATTCACAACCATTGTTGTCGTTTTCAGCGGAGCAGATGTTGACAAAGCACTCAGTAATTTCCCGCGAATGACTTTGAGATATTCAAGAAACTTATAATCAGCACGTTCCTCGAGTTTGAATCGTGATTGATTACGCAGCCAATACCGACCTGTTTCAAATTCACTACGTCTATAAGCTTCTAATTTTCTGCGTTCTTGCTCGACTGTGGAAAAGATGTCTAATGTATCAATTAATCCGGCCGTATATTCAACTGCACCATCATTAAGAGCATCTGGCGCTTTGTATGTATTGTAAATTTTTACCTGTCCATCAGGGAGAACAACAAATAGTAAGGGTGCCTTACTCATATTCCAGGCAAGCCGATGTAATTCAGCCAATTCTTTTGAAATCAGTGCCGGGTCTTCTCCTTCAAAACGCGAGAAGTAAATGTAAGGAATAGCCGTTCTACCATTGGGAGGTGTATAAAAATACACAGATTCAAGCCCTAGTTTGTGTCTCACCATTTCGAAAAAGCTTCTTTGATAGGCTTCTTCTACCCCTGAGTCTATTGTGATAAGGTCCCTACCAGGTTCCAAGTCTAATGCCTGGTAAAGGTCTTTTAATACTTGGCTACTTTTGTTCATAGTTAACACCCCATTTATTATTAACTTGAGTTTGGTCACATCTCAAGTAATACACTCAAAATTGAGCCGATACGTTTTTGTTGTATCGCACTGAGTTCGCCAAGTTTGAATATTGATGCTCGTAATTCTGGTTGAAGAGAAAAGAAAGGAGATACGGTAGAGTTCTCTGACGTTAGCAATGTGCGCTCATGTAACAACGATTCGATAAACTTAGCAAGTTGCGATTGGCGACCTTGTTTAATTGAATATCCTTCTAGTTCAGCAATTTTTACCAATTGAGCTTTAAGATTTATTGGCAAGTAAACCGAGGTATATTGAGTTTTGCCCATAGCTATATTTTAACCCCAAGTTATGATTAGTAAATCCATATATTTAACATTATAAATCTATAGATATAAATGTCAATAGAAAACAAAGAGCCATTATCATTTTGATAATGGCTTTGATTACTTGCAGTTGATACATTTTAGCGTTCAGCTACCCTCAAATACACCATGTACTAGGCATCTCATCTCATTTTACTTTATCCAGGTATATACCCGCATCCCTCGCACACATACGTATGCACACAACATCCTATGACGGTATACGGTGCATACACCAGCGTGTGCTCCTGCTCTTCAGTTGCGCCACAAACCCGGCACTGCCGCCGCCAGCAGTAGACGGCGTCTGCGCCCAGTTCTACCCATTGATGCTCACACGGCATTTGTGATTCGGCGGGATGACAATCAGCCGATTCTCGATTCAAGCGCCTTCCCCTGTTCCAACCGCAACACGGCGTGGAAGCTGATGAAATCCGCATGATGCACAATCGTCGCTTCCGTCGTGCGCTTGACCTTGTC
>JAFGHL010000079.1 GCA_016930155.1 Dehalococcoidia bacterium
CTGGTGGCCGGCAGCAAGTTCCGCGGCGAGTTCGAGGAGCGGCTCAAGGCCGTCATGGACGAGGTCAGGCAATCGAAGGGCGACGTTATATTGTTTATCGACGAAATGCACACCGTGGTGGGCGCGGGCGCGGCCGAGGGCGCCATCGACGCCAGCAACATGTTAAAGCCGGCGCTGGCGCGTGGCGAGCTGCAGTGCGTGGGCGCCACCACGCTGGACGAGTACCGCAAGCATATCGAGCCGGACAAGGCGCTGGAGCGCCGCCTGCAGCCGGTTTTCGTGGGCGAACCCAGCGTTGAGGGCACCATCCAGATGCTCAAGGGGCTGCGACCCCGCTACGAGGCGCACCACAAGGTCAAGATCTCGGATTCCGCCATCGAGGCGGCCGTCAAGCTGAGCAAGCGCTATATCACCGAGCGCTTCCTGCCGGACAAGGCCATCGACCTGATCGACGAGGCGGCCAGCAAGCTGCGCATCGATATGGAGAGCCTGCCGCCCGAGATCAAGCAGCAGGAGCAGAAGATACAGCAGCTGACCGACGAGGAGGCCGCGGTTTCGCAGCGCTCCGAGTACGAGAAGGCGGCCGAGATCAAGGCCGAGCGCCTGCGCATCGAAGAGGAATGCAGGAAGGCCAGGGAAAAGTGGATGGCCGAGAAGAAGCTGGACAATGAGGTGGACGATGAGACCATCGCCGAGCTGGTGGCCAAACAGACCGGCATACCCGTCTCGACCATGCAGGAGAGCGAGGCCGAGAAGCTGATACACATGGAGGACCGCCTGCACGAGCGCATCGTGGACCAGGAGGAGGCCATCTCCGCCGTGTCCGAGGCCGTCAGGCGCGGTCGCGCCGGCCTCAAGGACCCGCGCCGTCCCATCGGCAGCTTCATCTTCCTGGGTCCCACCGGCGTGGGCAAGACCGAGCTGGCCAAGGCGCTGGCCCAGTTCCTTTTCGACGACGAGGACGCCATGATACGCGTGGATATGTCCGAGTACATGGAGAAGCACACCGTTTCGCGCCTGATCGGCGCTCCACCGGGCTACGTCGGCTTCGACGACGCCGGGCAGCTGACCGAGGCCGTGCGCAGGCGTCCCTTCCGCGTAATACTCTTCGACGAGATCGAGAAGGCGCATCCCGACGTCTTCAATATACTTTTGCAGATCCTGGAGGACGGACGCCTGACCGACAGCCACGGGCGGACGGTCAACTTCAAGGAGACGGTGGTCATCATGACCTCCAACCTGGGCATGCAGGAGTTCCGCAAGCAGGCCAGCCGCGCCATCGGCTTCAATATGCCGCCGGAGAAGCAGTCCAAAGAGGATAAGGACGAGTGGAACAGGCTCAAGGTGGTGCTGGAGGGTGACCTCAAGAAGACCTTCCGGCCCGAGTTCCTCAACAGGATAGACGAGATCATCGTCTTCCATCCGCTCAACGAGGCCAACCTCAAGCAGATCATCGACCTGCTGGTCAAAGAGGTCGATAAGCTGCTGGCCGACCGCGGCATCGTGCTGGAGCTGACGGACGATGCCAGGGAGTGGGTCTTCCGCAAGGAGTACGATCCGGAATACGGCGCGCGTCCGCTCAGGCGGGCCATCCAGCGCTACATCGAGAACCCGCTCTCCGGCAAGATCATCTCGGGCGAGGTCAGGGACGGCGACCGCGTCAAGGTTTTGGTCGAGAACGACGCCCTGTCCTTCACCGTGGTGGGCAGCGCAGCCGGCGATGATGAATCGGCGGCCGGGGCCAGAAAGAAAAAGAGGGGCAAGACGTCTAAGTAATTGGGCAACACCTCCATGGTATTCGGACACGCGCAGCGGCGCCGGTCTCCCTGGGAATATGCGCTGCTGGTGGTTTCGATCGCACTGACCATGGCTTTCTGCGCGCTGGTGGTGATCTACTGGCAGGAGTTCGTCAGATTCGCCCGCTACGGCTATATCGGAGTTTTCGTCATCAGTTTCCTGGCCGATGTGACGCTCTTTGTTCCGGTGCCTTATATGTTCGTCGTGTTCACCCTGGGTGGGGTGTTGAATCCGATATTTGTCGGGCTGATCGCCGGCGCGGGGGAGGCCATCGGCTCCATGGTGGTATATATGACGGGACTGAGCAGCGCGAAGGCCTTTCACGCGCTGGACCATCACGTGATGGACAGGTTCAGGACCTGGATCAAGACCAGGGGCGCGCTGTCGGTCTTTATCATGTCCTCTATCCTGAACCCGCTCTTCTATCCCTTCACGGCCATCGCGGGCATGATGCACTTCGGCTGGTGGCGCTTTTTCCTGCTCTGCCTGGCCGGCAAATGTCTTAAGAACGTGCTGCTGGCCATAGCGGGTTATTACGGCGTGCACTGGATTATCGATTATTTCGGAGGGCAGCTGCCCATATGAGTAAACCTCCCGCCCCGCGCAGCTGGTACATCGCGCTTTTACTGGCCTTCTTCTTAGGCTGGTTCGGGCTGGACAGGTTCTACATCGGCAGGTACAAGGCCGGCTGGCTCAAGCTGGTCACGCTGGGGGGGTTGGGCGTGTGGTGGCTGCTGGATATTATTTTAATCGCCTCCGAGTACCGCAAGGACCGCTGGTATCGTCCTTTAGTCCACGAGTGGTTCCCTAAAGCACAGAGTGGTGTGACATGACGGCCCGGACGCTGATGGTGCAGGGCGCCGCCTCCTCGGCGGGCAAGAGCGTGCTGGTGGCCGCGCTCTGTCGCATCCTCAGGCAGGACGGCTACAGAGTCGCGCCCTTCAAGTCCCAGAACATGGCGCTCAACTCCTTTGTCACGAAGGACGGTGGTGAGATAGGACGCGCGCAGGCCGTGCAGGCCGAGGCGGCCGGCATCCAGCCGACCGTGGATATGAATCCCGTCCTGCTCAAGCCGCAGGCCGACGCCACCTCGCAGGTCGTCGTGCTGGGCGTAGCGCGGAGCGTAACCGACGCGGCGGAGTATTACAGGGACAACCATAAGCTGCTGCCCGTAATATCGAAGTCGCTGGCGAAACTGCGAAAAGAGTACGACGTGGTTGTGATCGAGGGCGCGGGCAGTCCGGCCGAGGTCAACCTGATGGAGCGCGAGATCGCCAACATGCGCATCGCCGAGCTGGCGCGCGCGCCGGTTATTTTAATTGCCGATATCGATAAGGGCGGAGTCTTCGCCTCCGTCGTGGGCACGCTGCAGCTTTTACCTCCGAAGCATCGAAACAGGATTAAAGGCTTGGTCATCAACAAGTTCCGCGGAGACATATCGCTGCTGCAGCCGGGTATCGATTTCCTGGAGAAAAGATGCAGGCGTCCCGTGTTGGGCGTTATACCCTATATGCGCAACCTGGCGGTGGCGCAGGAGGACTCCGTCTTCCTGGACGAGCGCCGAGCTCATTTCCGGGAGGGATGTCCCGACGTCTGCATCATACGTCTGCCGCACATCTCCAACTTCGATGACTTCGACCCGCTGGAGGCCCACTGCAACGTGCGTTATGCGGGCTCGGTCGAGAAGCTGGGGGATCCCGATTTGATCATACTGCCGGGCACCAAGGGCACCATCTCCGACCTGCAATTTCTGCACCTCAGCGGTCTGGCGAAGAAGATCATCCAGAAGGCAAAGTCCGGCACGCCGGTCTTCGGCATGTGCGGCGGCTACCAGATGCTGGGGAGGAAGGTCACTGATCCTGTGAAGGCCGAGTCGGATACGGCTGAGGCCGAGGGATTGGGACTGCTGGAGTTTGACACCGTCTTCGAGGCCGACAAGATCACCTCGCAGGTAAGGGGAAAGGTCGATACGGATAGAGGTCTGCTGGCCGGCATGCGGGGCGTCGAGGTGACAGGTTACGAGATACACATGGGGAGAAGCCGAGGGCAGAAGTCCGGTTTTGTGTTCAAAATAATCGAGTCCGGCAGCACGCCCTCAGTCTATACCGAGGGAGGCATGGACCGTACAGGCCTGGTGTTCGGCACCTATATGCATGGAGTGTTCAATAATGCTGAGTTCACGCGCAGGCTGGTCAACAATCTGTGTTCGCTGCGCAACCTGCCGCCGCCCGCGGGCCGGGCGCCGGACAGGGAGAAGGCTTACGACGACCTGGCTGCAACCGTGCGGCGTTCTATAGATATGGAGAAACTATATGAAATCATCTTCAAAAAACGAAACAAAAGTTAATTACGGCAACTGGGTCTCGAAGCGGCTGATCTGGTTCCCCGGCGTGCTGGCAATCATATTCCTGGCGCTCAGCTTTTTCTCATATTATTTCCTGATCGTCGCCCTGCCCTTTATCATCATCACCGCCTATTTCAGTTACGCCTATTACGAGTTTTCGCCTGCCGGAGGTAACATACAGGCCAGGATACGCCGGTTCGTGCTGGACAGGCTTGAGTGGGATGGGAAGGGTACGGCGCTGGATATCGGCTGCGGCAACGGCGCGCTGGCCGTTGAGCTGACGAAGAAATACCCGCAGGCGCAGGTCACCGGGATCGACTACTGGGGGGGAGAGTGGGAGTATTCCCTGGCCGCCTGCGAGAAGAACGCGTCCATTGAAGGCGTTGTCGGCAGGACAAAATTTCAGAAGGCCAGCGCGACGGCTCTGCCCTTTGAGGACGGGACATTCGACGCGGCCGTCAGCAACTTTGTATTTCACGAGGTCAAGGACGCGAAGAATAAGAGGGACGTGGTTAAGGAAGCTCTCAGGACTGTTAAGAAGGGCGGATATTTCGCCTTCCAGGATCTGTTCCCTGTAAAGCAGTTTTATGGCAATATCGACGAGCTGTTGGAGGAGATTAAAAGCTGGGGCGTAGAAGACGTCACGTTCGTGAACACCAGTAACGCCGACTTCATCCCAAGGCCGCTCAAGTTGCCCTTCATGGTGGGCTCGATCGGCATTATTTACGGCAGGAAGTGAACGAGCGGGATTTGCCTTTATGGCCGCTTTTTGATAGATTAATCATCTGTTGCGGGGCTGTAGCTCAATTGGGAGAGCGTCTGACTGGCAGTCAGAAGGTAAGGGGTTCGAATCCCCTCAGCTCCACCATCTTCATCCTTCCGCTTTTTGTAAAGCCTTTGAAAAGTTCCCAATATTAGGTTTGAGCACCAATAAAGGTGTTATAATCCGATGCGATGCCAATAAACAATTATGCCTTCATCGATGGCAATAATCTTCATCTTTCATTTGTCGGGTTGGGAGTGCATCTCAGGTACGATAAATTACTATCGTATTTGAGGAAAAGGCATAATGTAACTGCTGCATACTACTTCATAGGTCGTATGCCTCAAAACCAACATATCTACGATGCTCTTACGTCTTATGGTTATACCTTGAAATTCAGGGATGTTACTAAAAAAGGGGGTAAGCCGGTTACCTGCCCGGTTTGCGGTAAGTCATTTGAGATCGACAGAGGTAAAACAAAATGCGACTGTGACGCTGATCTTGTGCTACAGGTTATGGACGAGATAAAGAACTATGATAAGGCCATTATCATCACCAGCGATGGCGATTTCGACAACCTGGTTAAGAAGCTAATAACACTGAATAAGCTGGATATGGTTCTGGCCCCGAGTCAGGTCGGCTGCTCTCACCTGTTGAATAGCGCAGCGTTAGGTCGGATTGCCTTTCTTGATAAGCTGATAGGTGAGATAGAAAAATATTGAGGGAGAACCTTATGGGACTGAACCCACAAGATGCTCCCTCGTCGTGATGTATTTATTATATATCCTTTGTCAATGCATTCCAAGTCAATCGTCTTTAGCCTTTCCCCCGGAAATTGCTGTTCATACGCGTATATACGTGCTTTCCTTACTGTGATAAAATCAGCTAAATGCGACAATGAAGAACACAGGTTTTCGCGAAGAGGTATTAAATGTATTGCTCGCGCAACTACTTGACGAGCAAGGGATCATTTCAGCGCCAGAGCAGTCGTTAAAGCAGGTCTCTCAATCTCGTCGTATTCCCGATGTGCTTGTGTCTTTTCGTGGTCTTCGTACAGCGATCGAGGGAAAAGTAGACGATAACCCCACAGCAAAAGAAGAAGTCCTGAAGAATGCTCGGGAACGCGTCGAACAGGGTATAGCTCATATTGGTATTTCTGTTTTGTATCCATCTTCTCTGCGTAAGGTATCGTTCACCACCGTTAAATCTGAGCTCAATAAAACAAGGCTGCAAATTGCTATATACAGCGAAGCGGGCGAACAGGGTTGGACCGAAGGGGATGCCACCTACCTGGGCACAATGCTGCGGCGTACTTTTGATCAGCTTGTTGAGGAAGATGTTGTAACCCAGGCTGTAGCTGCTCTTAATGCAGGTGTAGAGGTCTTTGCCCAGGCGCTCAATTCTTCGCCCGCAGCTATTGAACGCAGTGCGGATTTGTTGGGCGTAGGTGAGCCGTCCTCAAAGGAACCTGACGATTTACAGGTGGATGACGAATGAGTTCTAAATTAACGACCGCACAGCGCACGGCCGTTAGCCGGATCGCCAGTTTGACCCTGGTGAATGCCATGGTTTTCCAGGAAGTTGCCTCTACATATGTCAAAGGTGTCGAGCCACTCCGTGTAACTCTCCAATCCTCTGATTTGGCGTCTGCATTTACGACTCACTGGCAGCACATCACCAACGATATTAACTATGTTCCCATATTTAAGATTGCCAGTGAAATCATGCTTATTTTACCGTCCAGTCCAGATATTGAGAAGGCGATTGAGTTTTTAGCTCAAAGGGCGTTGGACATTGTTCGTCACAGGGCAGCGCTAAGGCATGATCTCATGGGGCGTGTCTATCACAGGTTACTTGTTGAAGCCAAGTTTCTCGGCACTTTTTATACTTCTGTTCCATCCGCCACGTTGCTTCTCAAATTGGCACTTGATCCCAAGCGCTGGGCTGCTGATCAGTTTAAGTTAGAATCGCTTGCTTTCTTCCGTATGAGTGATCTGGCTTGTGGGACTGGTACCTTGCTGATGGCCGGTGCTGAATCCATCGTTGATAACTATGTCCGATTATGTGTGGATAGTCATGTGCATCCCGACCTTCGTGAACTGCACAAGCTGTTAATGGAAAATATTATTTACGGCTATGACGTTCTTGCATCGGCAGTCCATCTGACGGCTTCAACCCTTGCCCTGCAGGCTCCTGATATATCTTTTCAGAAGATGCATTTATATAGCTTACCCCTGGGCGGGACTCACCATCGCCTCGGGAGCATTGAGTTTTTGCGCGATCGTGAGATTGCCATGACCATGGATCTCTTCGGCGCGTCATCTTCTCCTGGCCAGGTAACTGGCGGAGGAGATGTGACTCAGTTTGGCGCTTCATTGCTCGACCTTGATCTCTGTGTTATGAATCCTCCATTTACACGTAGTGTAGGCGGAAACCTGCTTTTTGGGTCCGTCCCGGAGAAAGAACGTTCCATAATGCAGAAAAACCTTGCAAAGCTGTTGAAATCGTCAAATGTTTCCGCCAGCTCAACTGCCGGCCTTGGTTCGGTATTTGTGGCCATCGGTGACCGCGCATTAAAGCAAAATGGGCGTATAGCGCTGGTGCTTCCCAAAGCACTGCTATCCGGTGTCTCTTGGAAACCAACGCGTGAAATTATAAATCGCTGCTATGTGCTGGAATATCTTATTGTAAGTCAGGACCCGGAGCGTTGGAATTTTTCCGAAAATACGTCGTTGAGCGAAGTGCTTGTAGTGGCAAAGAAGATCGACGAATCTAAACAAACAGGCGAAGAAAAAGTGACCTGCGTTAACTTATGGAAAAACCAGCTAACGAGCTTTGAGGCTCTAAGCATTGCACAGACACTTATTGAAAAGGAACCGCCCAGCGTCAATGATGACCAGGGTGCCTTGGACATCGATATCGGCGAGGAAAAATGCGGAGAAGCTCTTACTGTTCCGTGGTCTAACCTTCGCTCCGGTGCTTGGATATTGCCCTGCTCTTTCGCACAATCGGATTTGACCAGGGCAGCTTATCATTTGCTTAAAGGTGACGTCTGGCTTCCAGCAGTTGGCGTGGCTGGTAATCTGCCTCTTTGTCCCCTGGGAAAACTGGGTGATCTTGGCCCCGATCGAAGGGATATTCATGATGGCTTTAGGATATCTAAAAGTGCAACTCCATTTCCAGCTTTTTGGGGTCATGATGCTCCACTGGTTACTACACTCGCTCAAAATCCGAATTGCTATCTCTCTCCCTTATCCAAAGCAAAGCCCGGACGGAACTTAAGGAAGGCATCGGACCTCTGGCCAAAGGCTGGAACTGTTATGCTTGCTGAGCGTCTTCGTTTAAATACGCAACGATTAATTTGCGTCCGACTTAAGAATAAAGGTTTATCAAACGTTTGGTGGCCGCTGGCTCTCAATAGCAGTTCCGAAGAAATTGAGAAAGCTTTAGTTTTATGGCTCAATTCAACACTTGGTTTGATGCTGTTATTAGTGCATAGGGAAGAAACTGAGGGCGCATGGATAGATTTCAAAAAACCAGTTCTGACCGACTTGCCTGTTTTAGCTGTCGCCAGTTTAAAAGCGAAACAATTGAAAGCGCTATCTAAGACCTACGATAAATTCTGCAATAAGGTGTTGCTGCCCTTCCCCCATATGGCACACGATCCTGTTCGGCAAGCAATAGACGAGGCAATAACCGCCATACTTGGTCTTCCTGATATCATAGTTCTACGTGAAATGCTGGCCAGAGAGCCGGTCGTCTGCCTTAACAATATCGGAACCGCAGCCTCTCTCACCTTACCACTAATTCCCTGAATTGTTTTTAAAAAATTATTATTTGCGTTTAAATCCTTAGTGTCTTAGTATGCCTTGACGTTACCCAGACTAATTGTTGAATTCAATGTGATAATTGTAGCCCCATAGTACAAGATGAACTGTTAATCTTTTCCATACAATGCCTTATGCACAATTTTTTTTACATATGGTGAAAAAGAATCTGTGCTGAGGATCCACTTTAGATACTCTGAATCATCGATAATAATATCGTTCAATTTACGTCCATAGTGTTTCTTCCCGAAATTGCATATGACCTCACCGTTTACCAATATAAATTTCCCATCTGGATCAATGTAGTTATCGTTTTTTTTATTGCAAATTACATGTAAACCCGGGACATCTCTCGGTAAATTGGGATACATATCCAATTGTCCATCTAGTATTTCAGCAGATGCAATGGCATCACATTCTGCATTATGTGCATTGGCCATAACTTTTCCACAATATTTTAAATATGCGGCTTCAAGATTTCGTGGTTCCATCAGGTGATATAGGACTTGGCAATCGACAATTTGAAGATTTCTATATGAGAAATCAATATTTGCTCTCTTAAATTCCTCTACAAGCAAAGGCAAATCAAACTTTATCACATTGAATCCAGCTATATCACAGCCAACCAAGAAATGAAAGATGCTTTCAGCATAAAATGGGAAGGTCGGTTCGTTAGCAACATCAGCATCAGTGATTTTATGAACCTTTGTCGCCTCAGCTGGGATCGGGATCGTCGGATTGATTTTGTGGCCTATGTAATCTGTCTTACCATCTTGATCAATCTTAACTATAGACAATTCCACTATCCGATCAATGTAGGCATTGGTCCCAGTCGTTTCGAGATCAAGGAATGCAAGAGGCCGTTCCAATTTAAGATTTTTCAACATATCCACTCCACCAATATAGTAATAGAGAAGTCGTTGCCAACCGTTCAGTTCTCTAAATAAGCCAACCCCGGTATTGATCTATGTTATCATACAGTAATCAAAAACGAAATACCCATAAAAACAATACGAAATAGCTTAATATGTTGACCTTTCCCTGCAAAACAGCCGCACCTTGCCTTAGAGTCCTCGAGATATAATAAAAGGCGATATACTGCTCCCCATTAAGACGGGTGAATAATTAAGAGAGTAAAATGGCTGCGAAAAAGAGAGAGGCAGCCATGCAAAGAAGGAAATGGGATCCCAAAACCAAAGCTATGATTGTCCTTTACGGTTTGAAAGCCACTACTGCAAAAAATATTCGCCAATTAATATCACAATTACTATGGCACTAAATCTTATTCTTTATTCTTTCCACAATACTGACTACCCGACCATACCTACATTTGGTTGGCACCAGTTTCCGGGTATTGGTTATTGTAAATGCCATCTCTTGCATATATAATTGTGACATTCATATAAGCCTAACATAGATGGAGGTATTGGTGGCAAGACGTGGGGACTAAGAAAGTTTTTTTGTTTTCACAGATGTCATTTAGCTTGTCAAGATCATACTCATTACGACTGGAGACAGGAGTTTACTGCAGTAGACTTGATCACCCGTTAAAGGCTGGGTAAATTTTATAATTCTTTTGTGGAGGCATTATCTTGATTATCGAACAACTGGAAATAAAGAACTTTCGTTGTATTAAAGAAGAGGGCCTTAAATGTGGCGATTTAACCGCAATACTTGGAAGAAACGGTAGTGGTAAATCGGCCTTTCTGCATGCATTAGCTGTATTTTATAATTTGAAAGCTACAGTATCCATAGAAGACTTCTTCAATCACGATACCAATAATACTATAGAAATTAGAGTGACTTATGGACACTTGCGTGACGATGAGAAAGAGGTGTTTAAACTATATATAAAAGATGAAAAATTAGTAGTGACTAAAAGAATTTCATATGAGGATGGATATGCGGTTCAGCAGTATTATGGAGCCACATTGCAGCTTCCAAAATTTGCTGAAATAAGATCTTTGCCTACCAAAACAGAGATAAAAAAAGCTTGGAATGAACTCGTTGACCAGCCTGGTACTTTCATTGGCCTAGGAACAAAAGCACGTTCAGTTGATGCGGCTATGAGTTCAATGAGTGAATATGAGACTAAGCATCCAGAACTTTTAAAGACAATTGAACAAAAGCATGAGTTCTTTGGATCAAGGAACATCGGAGGCGGAAAACTAGATAATTTTACTAAGTTTGTCTTAATTCCAGCGGTAAAAGATGCTTCTGACGAGGTAAGTGGTAGGAAAAGTTCCATTAATCAAATACTCGACGCAATCGTTGTTAGGAAGATAGAGTCACGAAAAGACATTCAAGAATTTAAGGTAAAGGTTTCCACTGAAGCAAAAAAGTTATATTGCTCTGATAATCTCACTGAGTTACCAGCACTAGGGGAGTCAATTTCAAATACACTTGAAATATTTGCTCCGGGTTCAAAGTTAAAGTTAGATTGGCAAGAATTTGAAATGCCTGACATACCTGTACCTGAAGCAATAGCAACCTTAATAGAAGATAATTTTGAAGGAGAAATAGGTCATAAGGGCCATGGCCTTCAAAGAGCGTTAGTGTTTACTCTGCTACAACATTTAGCTTTGATGGTACATGAAGATATAGGTGAGAAAGAGGAAGAGGAAAACGAAATGGAGGAAAAAGAGGAAGCAGAAGAAGGGACGGAAACTCAAGCATCTACTACTGCACAATTTGTAGCGCCGGACCTTATTCTGTCGATTGAGGAACCAGAACTATATCTTCACCCATCAAGATGTAGGTATATGCGAGATGTCCTTTATCAGCTAGCCGAAAAATCCGGGAAAGGTATCAATGCGAAAAATCAAATAATATATACGACTCATTCGCCTTTTCTGCTTAATCTAGACCGATTTGAGACAATAAGATTAATTAGAAAGAAAGCTTCTGAAAAATGTCATGTACCGCATTCGATAGTAACAAGTTATTCTTTTTCTCAGATGGCTGTAGAGCTCGCGAAAATTTGTGACGCGAAACCGGGTGATTTTACTGGGGATTCCGTTAAAGCGCGAGTGACCTCTGTCATGAATACTATTGTGAACGAAGGCTTTTTTGCAGATGTTGTCGTCATAGTTGAAGGTATATCGGATATTGGTGTTTTATGGAAATTGCAGGAGTTGTTGGGAAAAAATTGGGCTGAACTCGGTATAGTTATTGTACCTGCTGGAGGTAAAAATAAAATAGGGCATCCAACTCTAATATTTAAAGGATTGTCTATACAAACTTATTTTATATTTGATGCAGACGTACATGTTAAAGGTAAAGGTAAAGAAAAAGATACAATAACAAGAAACAGACAGTACTTACGTTTGGCTGGATCATCGGAAGAAGATTTTCCAAAGACACAGGTTCATGAGAATTGGGCTGTATTTGGTGACAATCTAGAATGTGAACTTCGTGCTGCAATTGGGCCGGATCATTATGAAACAATTCGGGGAAAGGTCGCGGATGAATTAGGATATTCTGAATCAGATATGGCAATGAAAAATATTGAGGGAGCTGCCAAGTTTATAGAATATGTCTATGAAAAAGGCATGAAAATTCCAGTATTAGAAGATATCATTTTGAAAGTTACTGATCTGCGGGTATTTTAATTAGAATTCACTACAGTAAGTAGCCACATGGGATGAATACCTGTCACTGATCGAAATACTATAGAAACAAATATATCATTATCTTGTCTTGGCGAGTCAATATTGATATGGATCGCCATCTAGTAAAGGAGACGAGCGGTTACCCACTTTAAGCCAGCGCGCTTTGGGACAATGAAGTTGGTAGCAGCCGTATTTCAAAGAAGCGGAGCCTTCGCTCATTTACTCGATAATATAAAGTGAGCTTTATAATATGAACGGATACCATAGCAAGTGTCACGGTGATGCGATATTTTTCAGCTATTTAGTTCAAACGATAGTACAAAAGTGAATACTATGCTTTAGCATTGTTGCAAACTGCCCTGTTGTATAATTGTCCCATCGCCACGAGGTTGAGAAGGAGGAGTTATGTTTGAGGTGTTTTTGTCCGCGGAGCAAAAGGATCTCCTGAAAGAAGTACAGGACTTCGTCAAATGGGTACCACGCCAGCTTATTCTCGATATGGATGATGAGAAAATCAAATTTCCCAAAGAATTTATCGAGGAGGCGGGAAGAAGAAACCTGCTGGCTATACGGGCGCCGAAGCAATACGGGGGAAGAGGGCTTAAATATGTCGACGATTTCATCGTACTGGGCGAGGTGGGCAAACTGGGAGTCCCGCTGGCCTGTGTGTTTGGTCTCGTCGGGCTCATATCCGATGCGCTGAATGCCTATGGTACCGAGGCACAAAAACAGAAGTACCTTAAACCGCTGGTGGCAGGCAAAGTATGGGCCGGTGAGGCGTTGACCGAACCCAGGGGCGGATCGGACTTCTTCGGGGCAACCACCACGGCCCGTAAAGAGGGCAAGCATTACGTACTCAACGGCCAGAAACGCTTCGTGGTAGGCGGCGAGGGCGCGGACTTCTTCCTGGTCTATGCCGTGACCAACGCGGGCGGGGGTCACAACTCCTTGAGCGTCCTGATCGTCGAGAGGGATATGGGCGTCGAAGTAAAGCATGTCTACGGACTGATGGGCAGCCGCGGCACCGGCACGGCCAGGATCATTTTCAGGGACGTCAGGGTCCCGGAGGAGAACCTGCTGGGCAAGGAGAACAAGGGCTCAGAGGTCTTCTACCACATGATGGTGCCGGAAAGGATGGTGGGCTATATCAACGGCGCACGCGCGCTGCTGGAGATCGCTGCCCGCTACGCCAATAAGAGGAAGGCATTCGGACTGACTATTAGGAACTATGAGGCCGTCAGCTTCAGGATTGCCGAGTGTATCACAAAGATAGACGCGGCCAATGCGCTGGCTTACGTGGTGGCGCGTACGGTCGACGACCAGGTCGGCACGGCAGGCTACCGCAGGCGCATGGTTTCCGAGCTGAAGAAGTTCGCAACTCAGTCGCAGTGGGAGATCGCCAACGAGACGATGCAGATTCTGGGCGGCATCGGCTACACCAGGGTCTTCCCCATCGAAAGGGCCGTCAGGGAGGCCAGGCTGCTCCAGATATGGACGGGCACCAACGATATCCAGAACCTGATCATCCAGCACGAGTTCTACAAGGAATTGCTGGCAAAGACGACGGACGAGAGGAATATAGAGGAGGACATCCACCTCAGCAGCGAGGAAGCGGCCGAGGAAAAGGTCTACGAGTAAATAAGTTTTTTGCTATCAGACGGAAATTCGGGGACTGTGTCGTTTATTCCAGATCCAGATGTTCCTTAATCGCTTCATGTACTTCGTGCCTGATTTGATCGTCATCCAGATGACCCACCACCTTCCCCAGCCGTCGCTTTGAAATTGTTCTTATCTGATGTGCCATTACTATCGATTCCAGGGGCTGCCCCGCTTTACCCTCAGGTAAAAGTGTCTCGGACGGGTATAATCGACGTTGAGTTGCCGTCATGGGCAGAACGGTAACATTGGGCATTGCCTGATTGAACTCTTCATTGCTGACTATCAGCACCGGACGTATCCCCTTCTGTTCGGCTCCCGCCACGGGATCGAGGTCAGCTTCATAAACCGTCCATTGAAAAGCCGGCATTAACCTATCCTCCGGGCCGTCTCGGCGTCAGCAGACTTATAAGCAGCTTCAATCTCCGATACATCCTTGATCAACAGTGAATCTCGAGCCCCTTCCCGCCACTGAACCTGTCGCATCCGTCTTCGGAACTCCCTGAGCTCCTTTTCCAATGCTCTCTCTACCAGGACGTTCTTGCTCGGAGCGGCCCCGTGAGCTACGGCTTCATCCAGAGCAGCAAGTACCTCCGGATGCAGGCTGAAAGTTGCCTTCTTTGCCTTTTCACGCATAGATTAACCCCCATTTGGTATGACTATTTGCCACTTCCTATCATAATAATAACTTCCTTATAATGCAAGTTAAATCAGGAAGCACCAGTGCTCTTCTTTATTGAAGCCTATGCGCATGATACTGACATATTTAAGACATTCAGATTTAACGTATTCTTGTCTCGCACAGGCTCGGATGGGAAATGCTACCAGTCATGAGGCTGGCAGGTCTGAAAATCCTCTATCTCTTTGAACAGGTTATCGCGCGTGATCTTTATCCCGTCCCTGGCGGACTTGTACGATGCAAGTGTCCAGGCCATGGTGAGATATGAGTCTTCCGGCGTGGCGCCCCAGGCGCCGTCGACAGCATTTTTCAATGTATGCTCATCGCGAACTTTGTCGATAAAGAATTTCATCTGCCGGTAAAACATGGTGTTTTTCGTGCCGTAAGGTGACAGGGCGGAAGTATAAAGATTAAGGGGTATATTGGGAAGTCGGTATATCCCGACCTTCATCCCGCGTTTCTGGTAGGCATGGCCGGCTTTAAAAGCGAGCTTTCCCTTCTCTCCGTATATATATCCGCGCTCAAAACCGTAAGGCCATCCCGTGCGGACGACATTCTTGTCATACAGAAAGATCGCGCCGTTGGAAAGCTTAAAGGTGGCCACGGCTATATCCTCAAAAGGTCGTATATCGGGATAACACCTTTTGGTCTCGCATGAGACCTGCTCGATCTCCATTCCGTAGAACCGGATGATGTCGATATAGTGCGGCGCGTGATCGAAAAAATCGCCTCCCCCGGCCCTGACGTCGCTGTACCTCCAGAAACCGAACTGTCTGTCGACATCGAATCCGTGTTTCTTGAGTTTCTTGGCAACATTCCCCAGCCAGCCCTCGCTGAGATTCGGTATGAAAAAGTACCAGAAGATGCTGATCTGGAAGATCCTGCCCAGGACATTTTCCATCAGCAGTTCCCTGATCCTCTGGTGCCCCGGCTCAAAGCGCTTGCAGTGGCCCATCAGAATATAGATGTTGTGTTTTTTGCCCGCCTCGATTATTGCACGGCCGTTTTCAAGGGTGGTCGCCATCGGTTTTTCACACAGGATGGGCAGGCCTTTTGCGGCGCTGTCCTCGACATGGCGCGCGTGAACCCAGGGGGGTGACGATATGACCACCGCATCCAGGTCTTCACGTTCGAGCATGGCACGGTGGTCTTCGTAAACACCTTTTACTTTGTACTTTTTTGCGAAGAGCTCCCTGTTGTACGGGTCGGGATCGCTGATGGCGGCAACATAGGCCCTCCCGTCAGCCGTGATGGCCGGGCCATGCCCCACCCGGCAGATATTTCCCGCGCCGATCAGGCCTATCTTTGTTTTTTCGCTCTGTTTCATACCTCTTCCCCGGAGATTTATTACTGGCTTTTTATGATTATATCTGCTTCAGCACGTTTTCCAGATAGGCTTTTGACTCCATTGCCCAGGCGTCGATATCGACCGGATGTCCTGTGTGCACCTGTACGGTCAAATCGCCGGAATAGCCGATTTCTTTTAGCGCGGAGAAGAAGGCCTTCCAGTTGACCGAGCCGCGACCCGGCGGAAGATGGACGTCACCCTGCCCGACACCGTCGTTATCGTTGCAGTGAACGTATACAAGGTCCTTACCGGCCTTGCGGACGGCATCGGAAAGGTTGGGATCGGTGATGTTCTGGTCGGCTGTATCGATCATGACTTTGCAGTTGGGCGAATTGATCTCCCTCATCATCTGAAGCGCGTCATCCAGCGTAACCACCACGCGTGATTCGCACCAGGTGAGCGTATGAATTGCCATCATTATGCGTTTTTCTTCGGCGCGTTTGACGACTTCACGCATGCATTCACGGTTCCATTCCCACGCCTGCTCCCGCCGCGTCCCATGTATCATGTGCCCGGAGATCATGTTGACCATGGGGATTCCCATATCGGCCGCCATGTCGACGCAGTCGATGTAATATTCCACCGACTTCTTCCTGATCGCCTCTACTGAATGAGAGAAGTTGAGGTGAAGCGCCAGTCCGCCTCCGTTGACCGAGAGCGCCACGGCTTCCAGGCCGGATTCTTTGACTAACTTCATCACCTGTTGGCGGGCCTTTTTATCATACAAATCGGGGCCGAGATGAGGGCTGTAGGCCCAGAAGTCAACGACTTTGTATCCCATCCGGCCGATTCTCCTCACGGCCTCCTCCAGCGTTGTGTAGTCGAGATACCCCATCGTGCAAAAACCTAAACGCATCAGACTCTCCTTTTGTTTGATTTATTAATCGGTGATTCTCCTGATCGATCTCTCGATCAGGCAATTGTCATCGCCTGTTGACCCTGCTCAGCATACTATGCCTTAACCGTCCGCTTGTCAATTTCCCCTTCAGCTGAAGTAAGCGGCTGATGCCTGTAGTTCTGCCTTACCTAAAGATATCGTGGGGGACATACGCTATCCACTGCTTTCCTGCCAAAGAGAAATTCATATATAATCTTTGCAGGGTGTTCAGGTTTGGCCTGTGCGATTTTAAAATTGATCCAATATGAAATTAATGGGGTAAAGGAGTGACGCTGTATGAATAAATTGTATCTGCATAAGTTTCTGATTCTTGCTTTATTACTTGCCACAGTGAGCGCCGTATTTGCGGGATGTGCTCCCGGGGCAAAACCCGTCCAGCAGGCCGTTGATCGCCAGGAGGCACAACAAATAGCCTATGACGCCACCGTATACGGATTTCCCCTTGTCATTATGGATTTGACTCGTAAGGCCTTCACGGCGGTGCCCGCAGCCACGGAGAACGGTGCGCCGGTAGGCCAGTTCAGCAATATGAAAACATTTCCCGACGCGACGTTTACTACCGTGGTAAGGCCCAATGCAGATACGCTTTATTCGGTAGCCTGGGTGGACACCGCCGACGAGCCTTTTATCCTGTCAGTGCCTGATACGAATGGCCGTTACTATATGATGTCCCTGCAGGACTACTGGACCGATGTTTTTTCCTCACTGGGCTCCCGTACCACAGGCACCGGCGCCGGCAATTTTGCCATTACCGGCACCGGATGGAGCGGCAAGTTGCCTGCGGGCGTCACGGAAATCAAGTCTCCCACCAGGTGGGCATGGTTAGTCGGCCGCTTCGCCTGCTCCGGCTCCGCAGACTACGCTAACGTCAATAAACTTCAAGACCAGCTGAAGCTGACGCCGCTTTCCGCCTGGGGCAGCGATTACACGCCGCCGTCAGATGTCCCGGTCGACCCCAGTGTCAACCTCAAGGTAGCTCCCCTGGACCAGTTGCTGGCGATGGACGCCCCGACATATATCGACTATTTCTGCCGGGTGATGGTGGACAATCCTCCCTATCAGGCCGACGCGCCCATCCTGGCCAGAATGCTCAAGATAGGAATCAAGCCGGGAGCAGATTACCAGGCGTATTACGCAGGGCTGGACGATGATGTTAAAGCAGCAATCCAGGCCGGCTACAAATCGGCCCTGGCCAAGATTCCGAAGACGGGTCCGGGTGAAGACAAGAATGGGTGGCGCATGGTATACGGCGCCGGTGATTACAGCACGGACTACATGCTCAGGGCGGTTGTAGATTACCAGGGACTGGGCGCCAATCTGGATGACGATGCCTTCTATCCGTCGTCATATAAAGATATCGACGGCAAATCGTTGTCCAGCGATAACAAATATATGCTCCATTTCGATAAGGACATGATACCGCCGGTAAACGGTTTCTGGTCGCTCTCCATGTACAACGACAAGATATTGTTCGCGGCAAATCCCATCAATAGATACAATCTGGGCTCAATGAGCGATCCGCCTCTGATAACAAATGCCGATGGCTCGATCGACATTTACATACAACGCGCTGCTCCGGAGCCGGTTACACCCAACTGGCTGCCGGCGCCTGCCGAAGGCAATTTTTCGCTGACACTGCGGCTGTACTGGCCGAAGGAATCGGTGGTGGATAAATCCTGGGCGCCTCCGGCCATACAACAGGTCGGGCAGTCGACCCGGGCGGCGCAGCAGACCCTCAGCCCGCAGGACGCACAACAGATAGCCAATGATGCTGCGGTGTACGGATTCCCTCTGGTCATAATGGATCTGACACGTCAGGTCTTCACGGCAGTCCCCGCTCCCATGGAGAACGGGGCGCCGGTGAATCAATTCGGTAACAAGAAAGAATTCCCCGATGCCACATTTACCACCGTGGTAAGACCTAACGCAGATACGCTCTATTCAGCAGCCTGGGTGGACACCGCCGGCGAGCCTTTCATTCTGTCGCTGCCGGACACTCAGGGCCGCTATTACATGATGCCCATGATGAATTACTGGACGGATGTTTTTTCAGCACCGGGCTCCCGCACTTCAGGTACCGGAGCGAGCAATTTTGCCATCACAGGTCCCGGGTGGAGCGGTGAGCTGCCTGCAGGCATAACAGAAATCAAGTCTCCGGGCAGGTGGGTCTGGATAATCGGACGCATCGCCTGCAGCGGTTCCGCAGATTACGATAACGTCCACATGATTCAGAATCAGTTGAAGCTGACACCGCTGTCCAAATGGGGTACCGACTATGAACCGCTGGCCAGTGTCCCGGTTGACCCCAGTGTCGATCGCAGTGTGGCGCCTCTCGACCGGTTGCTGGCTATGGATGCCCCGGCCTATTTCAACAATGTCTGCCGGCTGATGGTGGAAACTCCACCCTACGAAGCCGATGCGCCGATGCTGGACAGGATAGCCGGAATAGGCGTCAAGCCGGGCGCGGACTACCAGGCTTATTATGCGGGGCTGGACGAAGATGTTAAATCGGCAATCCAGGCCGGTTATAAATCGGCTCTTAAAGACATGTCTCAGGCCAAACTGGGTGATATGAAGAACGACTGGCAAATGGTGTACGGCACCGGTGACTACGGGACGAATTATATGTTCAGAGCTTCTGTAGATTATCAGGGGCTGGGCGCCAACCTGAATGCCGATGCTTTCTACGAGTCAACATTCATAGACAGCGAGGGACAGAGATTTTCCAGCGATAAGAAGTATGTGCTTCATTTCGATAAGGACATGATACCGCCGGTGAACGGCTTCTGGTCGCTGACCCTGTATAACGAAAAAATGGCGTTCGCCGACAATCCCATCAACAGGTACAGCCTGGGATCGTTAAGCGATCCCCCGCTGATTAAAAATTCGGACGGCTCACTGGATATTTATATTCAGCGTGATGCGCCGGACCCGGTTACACCCAACTGGCTGCCGGCGCCCGCCGCTGGCGACTTCTCGCTGACGGTGAGGTTATACTGGCCGAAGGAAATCGTGGTAGACAAGGGGTGGGCGGCTCCGGCGGTACGGCTGGTAAAATAAACAACCTGATCATCCAGCACGAGTTCTATAGTGAACCGCTGTTAAAGTCGGTGGATGAGCCGCCGCTCAATCGGGATAACATTGATCGGTACGTCTGCCGGCTAAAGACCCGAATATCTCCTCCCCGGCTATAATCATGTTCTGTTTTACATCGGTGAAAGCGGTAGGCATTACGAAATAGCCTTTATCAAACGGGGCTTCCGTGGGACTCTTACCGCCGAGGATCAGTTTCGCAACCTCGTCGATGCCCGATTTGATATGTCTTTCAACTGAGGTGCGGTGCTCCGCGCTTACCAACGGCCCCATCAGAGTGCCGGCATCGGCCGGGTTGTGTGACCTAAAAGGGACGCCAAACCTTGATACTTTCTTGATCATTTTAACTGGTTTCTTGACACCTTTTTGACCCGGACTGAATCATAATGTTCTTTAGAGGATGAGCCCATCTGAAGCCCGGTGAGCCGGCCATCTTTTAAAGAGCATTTGATTAAGTGAAAGCTTCCAAAATAGAACCGTCGGCTGCCCAGTATGAGCAAAATACGGGAAACGGCTGGCATCTGAAAGTCGGAGATAAGTTTGCCCACCCGCCCAGGACCAGGCGGTTTCATCTAAGGCGGGTGCTGGGAGTCACCGGTTTATTCAGTATCGGCTACGGAGATGTGGGCTCATCCATCTATTATGGTTTGGGCCTTGTCGCCGTCGTAGCTTTGGGCGCCACCCCTATTGTTCTGGGAATAGCCGGACTAATTTATGTCTTTAATGCCCTCACCTATGCGGAGGGCTCTTCCATGTTCCCCGAGGGGGGAGGGTCGGCCAGCTATGCCCGCCACGGGTTCAACGATCTGATCGGTTTTATCGCCGGCTGGGCCTTGATGCTGAGTTATATTGTTACTATGGCGATTTCTGTTTATACCATCCCGCCATATTTAGCTTATTTTTGGCCGGTGTTGAAACTGCCGCTATACGGCACGGCTATGTCAATGGGATTTATCTTTTTCTTGATGATTATAAATGTCTTAGGCATAAAAGAGTCATCGGGGATAAATATACTTTTTATCAGCCTGGATATTTTGACTCAGATCACGCTGGTCGTAATAGGCGCTTTGTTAATACTGGCGCCCAATCCCGGCGTCCTTCTGCAGCACATGTTTGGTGAGGGGAATTGGCCATCGACAAACAATCTGATTTTCGGCATCGCCCTGGCCGCTTTATGCTTTACAGGTGTAGAGTCCGTTTCCCAGCATGGGGAAGAGACGCGTCAGCCGCAAAAGAGAATACCGCAAGCGTACATGCTGATGATAGTTGCCGTCCTTGTTCTATTTGCCGGAATATCCATAGTCTCCCTCTCGGCGATGTCTCCACAGGAACTCGGTGATCCGGTAAACGGTTGGGCCAGGGACCCCATAGCCGGAATCGCGAACAGCATATCCCTGGCTATATCGCCTGCGGGAATTGCTAATGAGATTGCCTCCGCGCAAGAACCTGTTATTATTCTCACCTGGATATTTACCGGGCTGCGTGATTTATTGCCGATTCTGGTTGCTTTGCTTGCCGCCAGCATTTTACTTACCGCTACCAATGCCGGATTGCTGGGCATTTCCCGCCTGACATTCAATCTATCTTCACATAACCAGTTACCTTCAATCTTTAAACGGGTACATCGCCGATTCAGGACACCGTATGTGGGGATAATATTGTTTTCACTGATGGCAATTGCACTGCTTGTACCCGGCTTCTTTTCTACCGGTTTCTTTTCTGATTTGGGAGCGCTGTATGTTTTCGGTTCCCTGCTCTGCTTTGCGCTGGCTCATGCCTCGATTATAGGGCTGAGAGTAAAGGATCCGGATTTGCCCCGCCCATTCAGGCTTAAACTCAATTTAAATATCAAAGGCAGAGAGTTGCCGGCAACGGCTCTTCTTGGTTTCGCTGCGACATTTGTTATATGGATAATTATGATGATCACCCAGCCTTATGGTCGCTGGGCCGGCATTATATGGATGGCGGTCGGCATAGCATTATACATAGTGTACAGGCGTCTAAAACATATACAGATTTCCCATTCACCGAATCAGGTCGGAGATAATCATTCCACTATTTAGGCTTTCATCTGATCGGCCTCTATTTATGGGATATTAAGGTTATAGAGTACATTCCAAATACTAAACCCGGCCTTAGCTGATCCTCAGGCGATAACCGACTCCAGGTTCGGTGATGATGAACTGCGGCCGGGTTGAATCGCGTTCGATTTTGCGGCGCAGGTTACTTATATTTACGTGCAACATATGAAACTCATTCCCATACTCTGCGCCCCATACTTCGCGCAGCAGGTGGCGATGTGTTAACACTTTTCCCGCATTAACCACGAACAGCCTCAATAATTCATACTCGTTAGGTGTCAACTGGATCTCGTGATCATCTATAGTTACAAGCCTGCGTAAGAGGTCAACTTTCAAGCTTCCGGTAGTGAAAACCGGCTCACCGGGTGTTTGAGCAGCCCGGCGCAGGGCGGCACGAAGCCGCGCCAGTAATTCTCCTACACTGAAAGGCTTGGTCAGGTAATCGTCCGCTCCGGCGTCGAGCGCCGCTATCTTGTCACTTTCCGAACCCCGCACCGACAATATAATAATCGGAATTTTTGTCCATTCGCGGAGCAAGCGGGTAACTTCTACCCCTTCGATGTCAGGCAACCCCAAATCAAGTATTATCAGATCTGGTTTATGTTCCGCAACGCATGAAAGAGCTTCCTGGCCTGAAGTTGATTCAAATAAAGTATAGGATTGAGAGGCGAGAGCAACACGTAAAAAGCGTCTGATGGAATCCTCATCGTCAACTACCAGTACCTTTACGTTACTCATTGAATTTTTCTGCAGTCATCAAATCTGCACTTACAGGAAGTATAATACTAACGATAGTGCCACGACCAGCCTGGCTCTTTGCTTCAATATGGCCGCCATGAGCTTCGATCAGCCCTTTGGTAATGGATAACCCCAACCCGGTACCCGATACGTTATCCGGGCGTTTGATGCGATAGAATTTATCGAAAATATGGGGCAGGTCCTGTTCGGGGATTCCTGTACCCCGGTCGTCTATTTCGATCTGCACTTCCTGATGAACGTATCGGGCTTTAATCTCAATCAGGGAGTCGGGAGGTGAGTATTTCAGTGCATTGTCCACTATATTGACCAGTGCCTGGACAAAAAGTCCAAAATCAACCTGTATGAAGGGCAGATCCGCCGGTATATCTATCTGAATTATGCGGTTGTTGACACGGCTTCCCAGTTGTTCCAGCGTTGCGCCAACCAGGTCATTTACTTCAGCCGGTTGCAGGGATAACTTCAGTGCCCCTGACTCAAGCCTGGACTCGTCAAGCAGATTGGTTATCAGGTGGTTCAGGCGATCCGCTTCTTCGCGCGCAACCTGTATTAAACTTCTTTTATCGGCATCGTCCAGGTCCATCCCTTCTTCCTGCAGGCTGCTCAATACACCGATGATCGAGACAAGCGGCGTGCGCAGGTCATGAGAGATCGCATTTAAAAGGGCCGTCTGGAGCTTCTCGGTAGCCTTCAATATCTCGGCATTGTGTAATTCGTCGGCCAGCTGGATGCTTTCGATTGCCACGGCGGCAAGATCGGAATAGGCCGACAGCAGCCGCTCCTGCTCAACGGAATAGTCAACCGCATCTCCGGACTTTATCAAGACTATCACACCCACGGCCCTTCTGGTTGTAACAAGAGGCAGGCATAATGCTTTTAAGCCCTTTATTGCATCACTGCTGCATTCCGTTATTTCCTTGCGTTGGAAAGACCTCGCAGCCGTGTTAAAGATATTTGCATCGACGTTGATCTCCGGGCTGTCGGTATAAGCTTTTAAGGTCGCTTCATTCCGGGCGTCAGGCAGGAAAATTATTACATCCTGCCCAATTGTCCCTTTAATCCTCTTGATGATGGAACTTGTATACGATTGCAGGTCGCTGGCAACGGCCAGGTCCTGTCCCAGGGCATACAGGGCGGCCATCTCCTGCTCGCGCCGTTTGGACGTTTCGGTTTGACGGCGCAACATGGAAGTGAAATAGCTGAGCGCGATACCGACCAGCAGGAACACGATAAGTGTGAATATATACTGTATATGCTCGACATCTAATGTGAGATAGGGCGGAACAAAGAAGAAATCAAAGGTCAGAACGCTCAGAATGGATACCAGGATGGAAGGGCCCAGACCGCCAACTATGGCTGAGACCGTGACACACAACAGGTAGATCATCAGTATATTGGTGGGAGCCAGCAGCCCGCTAGTAAAATGACCCAGAAGAGTAGCAAGTGCCACCAATCCACAACCAAGCAGGTAGTACCGCCATGCAAATTTCAGCGCAGGCGTTACTGTCCCTTTCTTTTTCAATAATTGCCCGGAATTCGGAGGTGAATCCTTATGTGCCACGTGATATATCTCCCGGCCGGTGCAGTGCGGTGCGGTCTATTGCTGTACCCATTTTACTCTATTGTAAATTCCATCCCAGAACATGTATTCCAGCTTCATGGCGGTCACAAAGGCGTCCTTCATTTTAAGCCGGGTCTCATCATTGGCAGCCTGCATGTATTCCTCGGCCAGGTCCACGACTTCTTTTGTATCGCTCTGCTCCCAGGTTGTATCCCCGTATTCATCGATCCAGGCCTGATATTTGTTTCCCTGAACTTTCTCCATCTTCTTCATGTCGCTGCCGATCTGGTAGTAGACCCAGTGGCAGGGCAGAGTTGCCATAAAACCTACCTCAAACGGCTCGAGAGTTGCAGTCTTGATCAGATATGAGTTGTAAAGCTCCGTGCTGGGATATTCGGTAGGGCCGGTAAGCTCCTTTTCGGTTATCCCGTATTTCTTAATATATGTTGCGTGAAGCGACTCGATCTCAGCATCTATCATATTCATATAATCGAGCATTGCCTTCGCCGCCTTTTCGTCGGGCGCTTTGGCAAGCAAAATAGCGTGTGCCTTCTTGTAGTTCTGACAGAAATGATAGTCCTGGATGATGTAGTCACGGAATATCGCCTCGTCGAGTTCGCCGCTGAGCAGTTCCTGATTAAAGGGCAGGTTCAGAATTTTCCGGTAGAAGGGGTAATTCTCATCCCAGATACGCTGCGTGTAACGCTGCGACGGGCCGAGTTCATCCGCAATGACGGTCATGACCGTGATCATTTCGTCCCAGCGTTCGTCGGGGTCGGGCTCCTGCCAGGCGCTGGTCTGCACGATGACGATGCGACGGGCGGGATCGATGTAAATGGCCTGTCCATGAATGCCCATCGCCATGTAAATGCCGCCGTCGAGCAGCCACCACTGGTAGGCGTATCCAAGGCTGTCCGAACAGGCGTTGCCCACTGTAGGGTGGACGAGCAGCGACGCGCCCTCGGCCGTGGTGGACATGCGGACCCAATCCTCCGATACGATTTGATGTCCGCCCAGTTTGCCGCCGTTCATCATCATAAGTCCGAAGCGCCCGTAATCCCTGAGCGTGGCGCAAAAGCCCGCTGCGGCTAAAATATCGTGCTGCTGTTTGCCGCGATAATAAAAGGCATCATCCTCCGCGCCGATTTTCTGCCACAGCTCCCTCTCGCAGTACTCGTTAAGAGGTCTGCCGGAGACCGTTTCCAGCAGCCGGCCCAGCACCTGTGTATCGATGCTCTGATATTCGAACCGCCGGCCGGGCGGCTCGACCGGCTTGCAGGCTGCCGCGAAGTCTATCAGGGCCGGCGTACCCCGCCACCAGGCCAGCACAAAGCGGGAAAAATCACTGTCCGGGTCGGTGTAATCCTCGTTCCAGTCAACTCCGGTTGCCATCTGCAGCGTCTGTTTGACGGTCACTTCACTGAAGCCGCTCTCTGATAGGGATGGAAGATAGCGCGTGACAGGATCGTCAACACTTTTTATCTCTCCCTTCTCGACGGCGATTCCGGTCAGAACCGATACGATGGACTTGCCCATCGAATTGGAGATAAAGCGGGACTTCGGACCTGCGCCGCGGAAGTATCTTTCGAGCACAATTTGATCATCCTGTAGAACCAAAAAGCCCAGCACGGCGCTTCTCGCGAAATACTCGTCCAGGGTGTAATGTATGCCGTGAAATGTGTAGACCGCAGTAAAATTGTCTGATGTTTCCCTGATGGGAAAAGGGGAATCAGGCCTGCGCACCCAATCCAACTGTAAGTTAAGCTGCTGTATATTGCGGTAGGTTTCGGGCTGCACCATGAAATTGGATGCTTCCGTCGCGGCGCTGGATGTGACGGCCCCGGTGGTAGCAGGTTGAGCCGAGCTACAGCCGGCCTGTGCGACAAACAGCAGGCAGAGAGTTATCCATATAAGGGGTGACAGTTTCCGGTTCTTCATAATATGCTCCAATTCATAATATATATCACAGCGGTTGTTAAACCTGCTTAAAGGCAGATCGTAAACATCTGGCGGTGACCAGTTAAATTCAATTCACCGCTTCCGATAACCGTAGCGCGTGCAGGCTGACCCGCTAATAGGGCTGTTTCTTGTACAAGATAGAGCACGCCGATATTGCCGGGATACAGCATTCATTCAATCGCACCTTTGATTTTCACGCCGTTCTCCCCGGGCTATCTTAACACTACTGAAGAGAATGTTAAATAGACGGCAAAGCCCCTGCATATGACGGGAGTTTATATAATCGCAGCTGCTTGACAAAAAGTTTGTAATTGTTTACTATCAGTCGTTCTCATATCGTATACAACGATCGCCTCAAAAATA
>JAFGHL010000080.1 GCA_016930155.1 Dehalococcoidia bacterium
ACAGCTCCGAGCCGATGGAGCCGCCCGCTCCGGTGACCATAATGGTCCTGCCTCCGACATATTTGGAAAGGCGCGTCAGGTCGACCTGGACCGGCTCGCGTCCCAGTATATCACCCACTCCAACCTCCCTGATGTGCTCCACGCCCACAGTGCCGTCGATTATCTGGTATATGCCGGGCAGGGTGCGGCACTTCACGCCGGCGGCCTGGCACTGGAAGAAGATGTCGCGTATCACCTCGCGTGATACGTTGGGCATGCAGATGATGACCTCCTCGATCAGGTAGTCGTCCAGTATTTTGCTTAGCTCCCTGCGCGTGCCCAGCACTTTCACTCCGTTCACCTGTAAACCGCGCTTGGATGCGTCGTCGTCGATGACGCCCACCGGCTGGAAGGCCAGCTCCGGCCGGCTCTGCATCTCCCGGATGATTGCGGCGCCCGTATCTCCTGCGCCGGCGATGAGGATGGGCTTCGTTCTGCCGGCCCACAGGGAGCGCAACCCGAGTGTGCGCAGGCCGCGTACGCCGAACCTGACGCCCATCGTCAGCGCCAGCGTCAGCAGGCCGTCCAGCACCAGCACGCCGCGCGCAACAGGCAGGCGGAAGGCGAAGTAGAACAATACGACCAGCACAACCGAGGCGATGACGTTGGACACGGCCAGCCAGAAGAAGTCTTTTACGCTGGCGTAGCGCCATAGCCTGCGATAGATGCGCATGAGGTAAAATATTGCCAGCTTTATGACTATCACGGGCAGCAGCCAGATTTCCAGGATATCCATCTGCTCGGCGGGGAGATGGATATCGAATCTCAGGTAGAAGGCGCCGGCGAAAGCCGCGGCAAAGAATAATATATCCAGAGGGATTTTGATATAGTTATAAAGGCCTATTCCAATTCTGAATTTCATTTAAATAATGCCGGTTTGCACATTCGTCATGCACATTATAGGCATATATGCACATCATTTCAAAAGTTTGAACCAGTTAACGTGCGCCTTTCCCCGTCACTAAAACGACCCACAGCGTGGCAAAGAGGATATTAATATCCAGCCAAAACGAGCGATGTTCCACATAGTAGATATCCCACTCGAGTGTTTGCTGAATGGTCAGGTCGCCCCTGCCTTTGATAATGGCCAGGCCTGTTATCCCCGGTTTGACTTTGAGCCTGATCTTTTCTCTATCGGAATACAGGCTCGCGATATCGGGGACCTCCGGCCGCGGACCCACCAGGCTCATCTCTCCTTTCAATACGTTGAGCAAACCCGGCAGTTCATCGAAACCACGCCGGAGGAACCGGCCCAACCTGGTTATACGCGGATCGTCTTTTTGTTGAAAACTTACTGCGGATAATTCCCCCTTGGACAGGGGTTTTCTCAGCATGTCCGCGTCCTGTATCATGCTGCGGAATTTATATAGGGGAAAGAGTTTGCCGTTCTTTCCGACCCTTGCCTGTGAGAATATCACCGGCCCCGGGGAGTCGAGCCTGATCAGCAGCGCAATGATCAGGAAAAACGGAGACAGCAGGATAAGTCCGATCAGCGATACAGTGATGTCGAGCGCGCGCTTCAGCATAACGACCAATAAGGCTACCGGGCGTATTTATCTGCTATATATTTGACCGATTTTACGACGTCGGCTACATCATCCTCGGTCATGGCCGGATAGAGGGGGAGCGAGACGGCCCTCTCGTAAACGTATTTTGCGTTGGGGAAATCGTCGGGCTTATAGCCGAAGGTCCTGGCGTAATACGGGTGCATATGCAGGGGGATAAAGTGGACGCTTGCCCCGATATTCATCTGCCTCAGGGCTTCGATGAACTCAGCCCTGTCTATCAAGAGCCGTTCCAGCTTCAATTGGATGATATATAGATGCCAATTATGTGTAACATCGCCGTCGACATGAGGTATGCCGACGGCGTCCAGCCCGCTGAACTCGCGGTTATAGATACCGGCGTATTTTTGCCGTATTGCCTGGAACTCGTCGAGGCGCTTCAGCTGGTGTATGCCCAGCGAAGCCATAATGTCCGAAAGGTTGTCTTTAAAGCCGGGCTCTTCGATCTCATAATACCAGGAGCCCGAGGCCCCATAGCGTTTCCAGGCGTCCTTGCTCAGGCCGTGCAGGCTAAGTTTGCGCACCCTCGAGGCGAACTCCTCATTGTCGGTGGTGAGCATGCCGCCTTCTCCTGTTGTTATATTCTTGGTGGCGTAGAAGCTGAAGGCGGTCATATCGCCGATCGAGCCGATCATCTTGCCTTTGTACTCGGAGGCGAGGGCGTGGGCGGCGTCTTCGATCACCGTTAAATTATGTTGACTTGATATCTTCATGATACTGTCCATATCGCAGGGATGGCCGCCGATGTGCACGGGCATGATGGCCCTGGTTTTTTTCGTTATCGCCGCTTCTATGAGGTCGCAATTGATATTGAAAGATCGTCCGTCGATGTCCACAAAGACCGGTTTGGCTTTAAGCCAGATGGCCACGGCGGCGGTGGCCGCAAAAGTATAGGGCGTCGTAATGATCTCGTCGCCCTCGCCCACGCCGGCGGCGACCAGCGCCAGGTGCATGGCGGCTGTGCACGAATTCAGGGCTACAGCGTATCCGGCGCCGGTATAACGTGCAAATTCGCTCTCGAACCGGTGTGTCTTTTCCCCGGTGGTGATCCAGCCGGACCTCAGGGTATCCGCAACTTCCTTTATCTCGTCCTCGCCGATAGACGGAACGTGATACGGTAAAAATGCTTTTCTTTCCGTCACTGCTGCGCGTTCCTCCTGCGTTGAGAATCGCATGACCTGCAATAATATTTCATGATTTATCCGGGCTTCTATTCTATAGCTTTATTGTATATTTGTTGAGCCATCTACCTTCAGGTGTTCGATCTGCGCCTGCCAGGGAAAATCCGCTGTGTAAATAAAAAGCGTTGACTCTCTCATTATCATCACGGTCGGTGGACAGCGCAAGTTCCGTAGCGCCCCGTGCTTTCATCGCCTGCATATAGGCCGCCAGCAGGGCCCTGCCCAGGCCCCTGGCCTCCCAATCAGGATGGATGGCTATGGAGGACAGCTCGCCGGATGACTTTTGTCCGGATGCCTGTCCTGGCCTGGTGAAGGCTGCCCGCAGCAGGCGTATTGCCGTGGAAGGTCTTCGTAATACGGACGGCAGCGCAGCCAGCGACAGCTGCAGCCATTTTGTTCTGATAAGGTCCCTGTAGAACCCGGATATGTCGTTGCTGCCGCAGGCGAATCCTACGGCTTCACCCTGATCGCAGACCACCAGGGCAATACCGTGCTGCGATTCCACCATGTTGCTGTAGAACTGCTTTAGAAAAGATGGTCCCAGGAACGACAGGAAGAAGCCGGGGAAACTGCGCAGGTGTATATCTGTGACTCTATCAATGTCGCTGATGAGCATATCCCTTAGCGGGAATTCTTTGGGGCTCCCTGTAGAATCAGACCGATCATCCATCAGCTTATTCCGGCAGCAATCCTTCACTTTAATTCGCTTATAGTCTTCAACAGCTTTTCCGCCAGCACGGTGCTTGAATGATATTTTATTACATAGTCCCGTCCGAGCACACCCATCCTATGCCTCTCCTGCTTCGTCATGCCGGCTATTTGCAACACTGCTTCGGCCGCCGCTTCCGCATCTTCCGGTGTGATGGAGACGCCGCAGCCGGACTCTGCCACCGGATTATTGACGGATTCGACGGCCCAGATTATCGGCCGGGCGGCCATCATATAATCGAACAGTTTCAGGAAGCTGACTCCGAAGCGGAATACGTTGCTTCTGGCTTTAGTCAAAATCAGCGCGTCCATAGCGCTGAGGAAAGCCGGCAGATATAACTTGGCAACCGGAGAATGGAAGGAGATGTTGGATAATCCCAGCTCGCCTGCGTGTTCTACCAGGCGATTCTTATCCGGGCCGCCGCCGACCAGCATGAAATGGATTTCCGTGTGTCCCTGCTGTTGCAGCAGGGCGCAGGTATCGATGATTGTGTGTACCGCGTCTGCGCCGCCGAACGCGCCGACATAGCCGACCAGGAATCCATTTTGAGATTTGAGCATGGCTATCTCTTTCTCGTATTCTACGGGCAGTTCCGCCGCACTGTTCAAATAGAGCTCGGTGCTGACGCCGTTCGGTATATAGACGATTTTGTCTGCGGGTATGCCGTACGATTTAATGTAGTCGATGGAATTCGGCATGACGGTGATGATCTTGTCGGCCGACCTGTAAAGAAATCTCTCGACTGCGCGCAGCATTTTGACCACCGCGCTGTCGGCTTTAAATCCGCCCAGCGAGATCAGCGCGTCCGGCCACGGATCGCGCACATCGAGTATAAAGCGTGCCTGTTTAAGCCGGGATACCAGCCAGGCAGCCAGCGCACAGAACGGGTGCGGGGTGACTCCTATAACAACGGTATTCTTTCCCACCATCCGCAGGGACAGCGGCAGCGAACTAAAGAAGTAGCTCAGCATATTGGCCGCCCGCCGCCAGTCGTTGCCGGCGAAGTAGGGTATCGTCCTGATCCAGATAAAACGCCACCCTTCAAAAGGCTCTATGCGGGAACACTGGCGTTTAGCCAGGATTTCATCCCGCCGTGTCCTGTGGTTGAAGGCTGCGGCGATGATTGTCGAATTGATGCCGGCTTTTACCAGTTCCAGGGCAAAATAGTAGTCCCTGGTGTCGTGGGGCTGCCTCGGTGTGCCCGCATAGTGTGAGAAAAACCAGATATTCATATCAATCTGAATCTAAATCTTGAATAAGTACGGCTGAACTTAATTACCCGGGCTTGTAATCGTTGAGCGCGGATACGATTACAGCAATTTCCTTCCCTGTCAGCCCCGGGTTGAGCGGTATGCTCAGCACCTCTCTGTGGATTCTCTCTGTTACAGGATACCTGTTCCTGCTGAACTCTGCGCAGGCTTTCTGTTTATGCGGCGGCACAGGGTAATGGACCAGGGTCTGTACACCGTTGGCCGCCAGGTATTGCTGCAGGTTGTCGCGGTCTTTGGCGCGTATGACGAACTGGTGCCAGACATGAGAGCATTCATCACCGCTTGTAACCGACGGCAGTATAATATGCCTGTTGTTGATTTTGCTCCTGTAGTACCGGGCTATCGACCTGCGTTTGCTATTGTCAGCATCCAGATATTTCAGTTTTATACGCAATACAGCCGCCTGTATCTCGTCCAGCCTGCTGTTTACCCCCTTGATCTCGTGCAGGTATTTGTCCTTCGAGCCGAAATTGCGCAGCATCGCCACTGTCCGCGCAAGTGAAGCGTCGTTAGTGGTAACAGCCCCGCCGTCACCCAGCGCCCCCAGGTTCTTGACCGGGTAAAAGCTGAAAGCGGCGGCATCGCCCAGGCTGCCGGCTTTCTTTCTGCCATATACAGCCCCGTGGGCCTGGGCGGCGTCCTCGATCACTTTGAGCCCGTGTTTACGCGCTATGACGGTGATACTTTTCATATCTGCGCACTGGCCGTAAAGGTGGACTGCCATAATAGCCTTTGTCCTGGTTGAGATCTTCTTTGCCAGTTTGACGGGATCGATATTATAGGATTCGAGTTCCGGCTCTACCAGTACCGGGGTGGCGCCGCAACAGGTGACGGCCAGTATGGATGCAATAAATGTATTGGCGGGCACGATCACCTCGTCGCCCGGCCCGAAACCGTAGCCACGCAAGATCAGTGTTAACGCGTCCAGGCCGTTGCCCGTCCCGACGCAGTGTTTGACACCGCAATAGGCGGCGAACTCCTGCTCGAAAGCGCTAACCTCATCTCCCAGTATGTATGAGCCGCTGTCTGTCACGCGGCGGACGGCAGCACGGAGCTCGGCGCCATGCCGTCCGTTAAGCTTTTTTAGGTCCAGGAATTTGATCATCTTGAATATATCTGACAACCCTGGCCGGTATTCCGACTACAACGGCGTTTTCAGGGACGTTTTTAGTGACAACTGATCCTGCAGCCACGAGTGCATTACGGCCGATTACTATTCCGGGCAACAATACTGCACCGATCCCTATGGAAGCGTTGTCCTCAATTATGGGGCCTTGTATACGATCCTCATTATATCCGGATTTACCTACCGAATTATCATTACCACTCGTTACTGAAGGCGCCACAAATACATGTTTACCGATCTGGCTTTTTCCTGTTATGTGGGTGTTATCCATTATGTCGGTCCCTTCACCGATAACAGCGGCATAGTTTATTGTGACGCACCTGCTGATCAGGCAACCTGCTCCGATTCTGCTCTGTTCACGAACGGAAGCGCCGTCCCCTATGAGAGTATTATCACCTATTTCCACATCATAATATATAACTGCGTTGGGGCCGACATGGCAATTATTACCGATTTTGACCATTTTTTTAAAAACTGGTTTTCTTAATAGTGAAGGTCCGCCCGGTATTTTGCCTATATACGCTCCCGGGAAAATCTCGACATTGTCACCTATGGTGACGTTGCTTTCGATTACCACATGGGGATGAATGACGATGTTGTCGCCCAGTACAACGTCCTTCCTGATCACGGCGTATTCCATAACGCTGACGTTTTTGCCGATGGCGCCCGTTTCGACCGATGCCTTTTTACTGATCAACTGTATCCTCTTAACACGGAGTCAGGGCGAATGGTCCCTGCTGTGCCCGGCGGCTTTGATAAAGTCAACATGGTCACGTATGTAATCGTTCTCATCGTAGTGGTCGCTGGCCAGCACAACCAGCACGCAGTCGGGTGAGAAGTCGTACATTTCCCGCCATACCATCTCTCCTATGAACAGCCCTTTGCCCGGCATATCCATTCTTATTTCCTGCCGTTCCTTCCCGTCATCCAGCAGGATTTTGCAGCTACCCTTCATGCAGACCAGCACCTGCTTCAGCGACTTGTGCGCATGGCAGCCGCGTCTGACTTCGGGTTTTGTACTATAAATGTAGTATACCCGTTTTATCTCGAAGGGGATATCCTTACCGCCTTCAACAGCGGACAACGCGCCCCTCTCGTCGGCGGAGGTTTTAAAATCGTACATTACTATCTTCATTATATTGGATATCCGCCGGCTATTTGGTGATGCGGTCCAGGTACCACCTGACGGTTTGCCTGAGGCCGGTATCGAAATCCACCTCTGCCTTCCAGCCCAGCTCCGTTTCAATTTTGGCCGGGTCGATGGCGTACCTGCGGTCGTGACCGGGCCTGTCCGGCACAAAGGTGATCAGCTCTTTGAATGATTTAATGGAAGAGCCCTTGAGGCGTTCCGCCGCGCTTTCATCGAGTATTGCGCAGATGGTATTGGCAACATACAGGTTGTCCCTTTCATTGCGGCAGCCGATATTGTAGGTCTCCCCGCTTTTACCCTTATGAAAAACCGCGTCGATGCCTCTGCAGTGATCGAGCACGTAGAGCCAGTCGCGCACGTTCCTGCCGTCGCCATATAGCGGTATAGGTTTCAAATTAATCGCGTTGAAAATGATGGTTGGTATAAGCTTTTCGCGGTGTTGTTTGGGTCCGTAGTTGTTTGAGCAGTTGGTGGTTACCACGTTCAGGCCGTATGTATGGTGGTAACTCCGTACCAGCATATCGGCGCCGGCTTTGCTGGCGCTGTAGGGGCTGTTGGGCGCATAGGGGGTACTCTCCGAAAATACCCCTCTGTCTCCGAGCGAGCCGTAGACCTCGTCGGTTGATATATGCTGAAAGCGGCAATCTTGGTATCCCGGCCTGCATGCGTGAGGGGAATCCATCCAGGCCTGACGCGCCGCTTCCAGCAGCGTGTAGGTGCCGACAATGTTGGTCTGTATGAAGACCGCCGGGGCCAGGATGGAGTTGTCGACATGCGATTCGGCGGCGAAATGGATTACGCCCCGCACAGCATGCTTGCTGAAGATGGAGCGGACCAGCCTGCCGTCGCAGATGTCTCCGCGCACGAATTTATATCTCCTATGATGCTCGATCTCTTTCAGGTTGGCCGGGTCGGCGGCGTAGCTCAGCTTATCTAAAGTAATGATCTTGTAATCGGGATATTTATGCAGAAAATACGGGATGAAATTGGAGCCGATGAACCCCGCCCCGCCCGTTATCAGTATTGCGCTTAAAGTGCTCATAAGTTATGTACTGAAAATACAGGCTGTTATTGCATGGGATAAGCATGTCCGCTATGGGCGATATCCGTCAGGTATTGCCCGTACTCGCTTTTATCCAGTTGATGCGCCAGCTTCAGCAATTGTTCTTTGTCGATGTATCCCATGTTATAGGCGATCTCTTCCAGGCAGGCAATCTTGAAGCCCTGGCGCTTTTCGATAGTCTCGATGAACTGCGAAGCCTGCATCAGCGAGTCGAAGGTGCCCGTATCCAGCCAGGCAAAGCCCCTCCCCAGCATTTCCACATGCAGTTTGCCCCTCTGCAAATAGACTTTGTTAACGTCGGTTATCTCGAGCTCACCGCGACTGGACGGTTTGATCGACCCGGAGATATCGACTACAGCGTTATCATAGAAATACAGGCCGGTAACCGCCAGGTTTGACCCGGGTGAAACCGGTTTTTCTTCCAGTGATACAGCGTGGTTTTCAGCATCGATCTCAACTACGCCGAACCTTGTGGGGTCTTTCACCCGGTAGGCAAAGACGGTTGCGCCGTCTTTGCGCGAGGCAACCTTGCGCAATAGCGGGCCGAAGCCCTGCCCGTAGAAGATATTATCGCCCAGTATCAGGGCTACAGTAGATTTACCGATAAAATCCTCACCGATGACAAATGCGTGGGCCAGGCCGGACGGGGTATGCTGAGCAACATATGAAAGCGATAGCCCGATGTCCCGGCCATCGCCCAGCAGGCTCTGGTATCGCGGCTTGTCTTCTGCAGTGGAGATAATCAGGATATCCCTTATCCCTGCCAGCATCAGCACCGACAGGGGATAATAGATCATAGGCTTATCATAAATGGGTAGCAATTGCTTTGAGATGCTCTTTGTCAGAGGATAAAGTCGCGTACCGCTGCCGCCCGCTAAAACGATTCCCTTCATATGATGTTCACCATTTTATTTGCTCTGGTGCTACTATCGCAAGTATACATACATAGTCGTACAAAATACAAAGGTTGAATTACTTTCGGACGATCATATTAATCTGATTTATCATTGAGGAGCCCCCTGTAAACATGCAGTAGTTTAACCGCTTCGTTATCCCAGTTATACTTTTCCAGCACTGCTTTTCTACCGTTTTCCCCCCACCGGCCGGCTATCTCAGGATTCTCCAGTATGTATTCTATGGCTTGAGCTATTTTCACCGGATCCGTGGGATCTACTGTCACTCCGCAACCATTGCCTTCCACAATCCGTTTCCAGAGTGGGAAATCAGAGGCTACTACGGGTAAAGAAAACATCATATATTCGAATAATTTATTGGGTTGAGAATTGATATTATTGGGTACCGGCTGATATACGATAACACCGATGTCAGCTTCAGCAAACATTTTAAAGACTTCCTTTTGCGGCAACCAGGGCATGATTTGCACATTGGTGCAGCCGGATACGAGCTTTCTCAGTTCATTTTCAAAAGCGGCATCCTGGAATTTTCCGATTAAGCGTAATTCAAGGCTGTGCTTTGCATTGACCGATTTAATGGCTTTCACCAGATTGATGATGCCATAATCCCCTGACAAACTTCCTGCCATGACGGATAGAAAATGGTCTGAAGCAGCGGGATGTTTCGCAGCGGCAGTGGTTACTATCGGATAGTTATTAATAGTAGTGGTATTATTGCCGGAAAAGCGCAGGCCTATATCGTCGGTAGCAGTGACGATATGGTCCAACTGAGTAGAAGCGGCTTTTTCAAAAATAGAGAATAGCACTGATATCGGCGCCCTGAAAACCGGAATTATCCACTTTTTCGCACGGATATCTTTGGGTACATCCTCATGTACATCATAGATAACCTTTGCTCTGCCAAACCATTTAAGCAATAGCCCGGCAGGTAATAGCTCGGGATCGTGGAAATGGTAGGCATCGGCCTTTTGCCCGTGTGCCAACCTGAAAATTCGCCATGTATTCAACATCCTCCGGAACCTGTTGATAGGTGCGGGCAGTGCCACGATTTTAATGCCGTTCACGACCTCATCCACGTTATGCTGAGCTATCAAAGTCACATCATAGCCTTCATTTGCCAGTGTCTTCGCCTGCTTATGAAATATGCGGGTATCGAAAGGCGGATGTACGGAGGTTAATATGCAAATATGTTTTGTCATGGTGTTAATAATAATGACACATAGTTATTGCTGCAAAGACTGCCGCTAATACCGATTGCATTCTAACTATTCATTTTCAGAGGTTCAGTCAATTTATTTTTTAAATAGACAATGAGAGGGATACCTGCTAACAGGTTAATAAATCGCCTGGAAACAGGGGAAGTTGATGCCATCCGTAGAAATACCTTCACCAATATCCTGTAAAGAGGTCTAATGCCTTTGAAGGCATTATATTCAAACCAGATATAAGAGTGAATTACCTGAGCTCTTGGGAAATCGGGAAGATCCAGGACCGGCTCTTCCCTCTCATGCACACCGGGCGTATTGAACCTTTTGCTCAGCAGGTTCCTTTCATTGCATATACGATAAAGGGTCGTGCCGGGGTAAGGGTAAAAAATGCCGAGTTGGTAGGAATCGGGCCTGCATATGCGGGTTATGTCAATGGTCTGCTGGAAATCCTGCAGTGTCTCACCCGGTAACCCCAATAAAATATATAAATGGACTCGCAGGCCGAACTTTTTAGCAAAAGTCACAGCCTGCATGATGTCATCATTGGAATATATCCTGTTCAGAATTTCTCGACGTACCCTGTTGCTTCCCGACTCAAGACCAATGTGTATACCTTTGAAATTGGCTTGATGAAGAGCCTGTAACAGAGATTGATGGTCCATATGAGGGGTGACTCTAAGATTAACACTGAAGGCCAGGGGATGTTCACGTTCCCTATTAAATTGTTCCAACGATGAACATAACTGTTTCACAAATGTCATATCGGTACCGATTGTTTCAGTCTCGAAATATATTTCTTTGATATCCGGCTGTTCTTTAATGCAGTCTTTTATCTCTTCCAGGATATTATTTGGGGATCGAAATCGATGGTACCTGCCTTCAGCCAGGTGAGCGAGCTTCTCATTACAGCAGTAGGTGCAGCGGAAGGGACAGCCGCGGCCGATCAAAACGAAAGATGTAGTCGCAGGATTACGTATCAATTTCCTCCACATCTGCCGGTCCGGGAAAGGTAAATCATCCAAATTTTCAATAAAGGGCCGTGACGGATTTTTCTCAACATCATTACCCCGTTTTATCCAGAGGTTCTGGATATTGGAAGGTACAATACCGCGCTCCATCTGGCTGGCAAGTTCGACAGCGGGAAATTCCCCTTCTCCTATGCATATTGCATCGAATGAGTCAGCGATGGCCTCCTCCGGGTTCAGGGAGACATGGCAGCCGCCGGCAAGCAAAAATATATCCGGATGTGCGTTTTTGTATATACGAGCAAAATCTTTGATAAGATAATAGGTTGTGGAAACAGCAGTAAAGCATACTAATTGAGGGGCAAATTCGTCCAACGCTATTTTGACGTCGCCCTGGTTATCGGATGCTAATATAAACAAACCGGTACTGTGCCCATTATTTTTCAATATTGAAGATATATAAGAAATACCGATATGGACGTTAAGCGGGGCAATTTTGGGCCTGCTTTTGGAGAATCTTGCTGTGATGGGATAAATGAATGCTATTCTCATGACCGTGTCGATAAATCCTGCGTAGTTTTCTGGTTTATATGATCCCTGACCACCTGGTTATATAAGTCAATTACTTGCCCGGCATTTCGTGACCATGTCAGGCCATCAACAGTTTCTCTGGCGCAGCGGCCCATAGCGGATGCTTTATCAGGGTTATCAAGCAAATAGCTGATAGCCGCAATCAGGCCGGGAAGGCGCCGGGGCTTAACAAGCAGTCCATTTCTATTATGGATCACCACATCGGTTATGCCCTCTCCTGCGCAGGCTATCACCGGTTTTCCGTGAGCGGCTGCCTCCAAATACACTACACCAAAGCCTTCCATCCAGCTGGGTAGACAAAAAATATCGCATAATGCCATATATTTCATCACCTCGGAATGCGGCAATTGCCCGAGGAATTCAACTCTGCCCTCCAGTTTTAGAATGTGTACAAGCCTGCGCAAGGCCTTAAGCTCGGAGCCGCTGCCAATTACCAGGTACTTTAAATCGGGATACTTATGAGCCAGATGCGCTACCGCTCTTAAATTCAGTTCTATTCCTTTGGAATTGATCAGGTTGGATACACTCAGCAGTATTTTGCAGCCGGCATATTTATGACGCAATTCATCGGTTCGGCCGTTGATATCGGTTTCCTCCATTCTATATCCGTTATTAATGACGGCGATCTTGCTTTCGGTTAGCCCGGTTTCTTTAACAGCAATATTCTTTAATTTTGTACTGACAGCTATAGTCCTGTCAGCTTGGTTAAAGACATCGGTTATCAGGTTTTTATAAATTGAGCTGCGATGAATGGTGAACTGAAGGTCCTCGCCGTGCACCGTGACCACCAGTGGTTTAACATAATCCTTCTTTAAAATACAGCCGGCATATCCATCGGGTAATGCTGTATGAGCATGAATAATATCGAATTTAAAATCTCTGTATATATCATTTACCGCAGGCCGTATCCCCCTGTACATTCTTGCCCCGATGGATGCGTAAAACCAGTTACGCGGGAACGTCAGGTAACGGGGATAGTAAGTGACCACCCCTTCGTTCAATGCACGGGCAGGGATATCCAGGTAGCGTTTCCACTTGTTTGGGAAGTGCCCGAAGATGCCGGGCGTCCATGGAACAGGGCATACTACCCTGATCTTACAGCCAAGCTTTATAAGCTCGAGGGCCTGCTGGTGTACAAATATTCCCTGCAGCTCGTTATATGCGCCGATGTACATGTGCGATAATAACAGGACTTTCATGCTTCCCTTCTTTTAACAAAGAAACGTCTCTGGCTGAAGACTAATCCGAAATATATAAACAGTATGGAGGCTAATTGTATATTATGGTAGAAACCTGCGGGAATCATAATTATAGCGTACACGATTAATACTGCCTGTAACCCGTAACAAAAAACGTTCAAGTAGCTTCTTTGATACCTCTGGGATATTTTCGCCAGAGTAATAAAAATGCCGATAAACAACAACGTGAATATCAGCACACCGAATATACCGTAACGTCGCAATAGCAGTATCCATTCGCTGTCTGTAATGGATGTCATGGTCTCCTTGGCAGGTCCCCAGCCGAAAACAGGTGATTGTTGCCATAGCTCCAGTTGCGCCGGCCACGCGTTTTGCCGGACCTGCCAGCTTGCATCAGTTTCCAGGTTGAACGCAGAGCTTATGTAGGTATAAAAAGCGTCAGGCGCTAAATTGAAGATCGCAATTAGCAGCAGTAAAAGGAGCGGGGAAGTTGCCAGTAGCATGCGGGCTGTCCTGTTTAGACCGAAACAAACAATGTACAGTATAACAGCTATAATCAAACATGCCGCTATTAAAGCCAGCAGACCCGATCGAGAACGGGTAAATACAACTGCGAGGCAGGATAAAAAAAACACTATCGAGGAAAAGATCCTGACAGGACGTTCCTTAAGCCACAAAGCTCCGGTTAAGGAGAGAGAAGCGGACAGCACCATCATGTAGGCAAAATCGTTCGGGTTGGAGCCGGTGACCACTATCCGCCGGCCTAATACAAGCGTTTCCAGCTGGGTTGTAGCGTATAACGGTGAGATCAGCGTATTGATATCGAGAAAGTTGAAGAACTGGGCGAAGCCAAAGAGTGCAGAAAGCATGAAAACAATCAGCGAAGCCAGGTAGTATCTTTTTAAATCCCCGGGAGAAATCTTGAGATTCGCCATAAAAAAGAACAGGAGGAAATACAGCAGTAATTTGCCGAGCTCCCAAAAATCTCTGGCAATCGGGTACAAATTATGGGTAAAAGCGCTTAAGCCCATAGATATCATGATGCACAGCGCAAACAGGAAAAACCATTTATTGGCGGGATTCCACCGGAGAATAAGGGCGGCCTGGCCGCCGCTTGAAAGAAAGGGAAGGAAAAATAGCAGCCATGCCGCTACTATTATTACGGCCTGGAGCCTGATGTCGGGTAATCCTGTTTCAAACCTGATGGGCGGTAATAGTACAGCTGCTGCCAGCAGCGGTATCACAAAATCGCTGAAACGCAGTTTCAACATCTGAGCCGTCAATCTTGTTCGACCGGGCCGGTCAGTCAGCAGCATCGCTAAGTTTTAATAATTTTATATACCCCGGCCCATCCGGCATATTTCCCCTCGTATTCAGGATATCCTTTCTCATCATACTCTAATTTTCTTAAAAACTCTCTATGCTCCGCAGCCAGTCTCCCATCGATCAAAGCCTTTTTAATAAATTTGTTTAACCAGTATAGCTCTGAGCTGTTGATGGAGTGAACCCCTGAAACTGGACACTTAGGGTTAGAAAGGTTGGCGGGATCCGAGATAATTTATAATGGAGGAAAAAGGATCT
>JAFGHL010000005.1 GCA_016930155.1 Dehalococcoidia bacterium
GACGCCCTGGGCAATTTCACGCTGACCATGAAGGCCCCTTCGAAGGCCGGCAAAACGCACACTATAGAGGCTGCCGGCAACAAGGGTGGCCTTGCGCAGGCCAGCTACACGTCCGGCTCCCTGCCGCCGCCGTCGCTTCAGCTTCTCACTCCCGGCCCCGGCGCAACTTTTTATAATTATAATTCAGTGATAGATGCTATAACGGGATTATTCAGATCCCCAAATAGTCTGCTCGGAATCGGTCCCGCATCGCAGTCAAGCGGCGCCGATGCTTCCCTTGCCGTACTGGGATGGTCGGCAGATACTGATACCACGGGAATGAAATACTCACTTCAGATATCAAAATCGCCGGATTTCGCCGGCACGGCCATGCAGAAAGACGATATCCCTACTACCTCATTTAACCTGCAACGATCCATGCTGCCCGATACCGGGACTTATTACTGGCGGGTGCGGGCGGTCAACGATGCGGACGATGTCGGTCAATGGTCAAATTCCTGGAATTTCGATTCAAGGGCAGCTTCCCCTCTGGTGATTGCCATCGCCTTTACTATTATCGCTTTAATAATAGCCATAATCGTATTCGGCATCATAGCTCTTATCAGCAGGAGCAGGTACAGCTAAGAATTGAGAAATCGCGCTTCCACTTGTATTTTAAAGCGCTGCCATGCTATATTAATCATTGCTAATAATCAAATTAGCCGCTGGGGGTGCTTAGACTGGCAGGCTGAGACTCCGTTGGATCGGAGAACCCTTGAAACCTGCTCTCGGTAATTCGAGCGTAGGGAAGCGGTAACAGCCAAGGGTTACGCTTGTAAGACAGCAACTCTTGGTTTTTTGTTTTTAAGAAGATGGCACAGATAGAACTCGCCAGAAAAGGTATCGTCTCTCCGGAGATGAAAAAGGTTGCCCGAACAGAGCAACTGGACGCCGATTGCCTCTGCCAGGATATAGCCTCGGGCAGCGCCGTGATCCCGTCCAATGTCAACCACCCCGTGGACCGAGCCTGCGGGATCGGCAAAGGACTTAAAATTAAGGTTAATGCCAATATCGGCACTTCATCGGATGTGGGCACTTTGGCGGGCGAGTTGGAAAAACTCCGGGCATCGATTAAATATGGCGCTGACACGGTCATGGACCTCAGCACCGGCGGAGATATCAGGGCAGTGCGCCGTGCCATTTTAAAGCAGAGCAATGTCCCCATAGGCACAGTCCCCGTATATCAGGCTATGATAGAGGCCGGCGAGAAATATGGTGCAATAGTCAAGGCAACGGCCGATGATATATTTAAAGCCATCGAGGAACAGTGCACTGAAGGAGTAGACTTTATTACGGTGCACTGCGGCGTGACTCAAAGCGCAATACAATCACTGAAGAATCAGCGCCGCGTGACAGACGTAGTGTCGCGTGGCGGAGCTTTTCTACTTGGCTGGATGCTTTATCACGAAAAAGAGAACCCTCTTTATGAACACTTCGATCGCCTGCTCGACATAGCCGGAAGGTACGATGTTACGCTGAGCCTGGGTGACGGCATGAGGCCGGGCAGCCTGGCCGATGCCTCCGACCGTCCACAGATACAGGAATTAGTCACACTGGGTGAGCTGGTGGAGCGCGCCTGGAAGGCGGGAGTTCAGGTCATGGTTGAAGGTCCGGGACACTTGCCGCTGAATCATATCGGGATGAATATGCAGTTGCAGAAGAGCCTGTGTAAAGGCGCGCCTTTCTATGTGCTCGGACCTCTGGTCACAGACGTGGGCGCCGGCTATGATCACATTACGAGCGCTATCGGAGGGGCAATTGCAGGCGCATACGGGGCCGATTTCCTCTGTTATGTTACACCGGCCGAGCATCTTTCACTGCCCGATATCGAGGATGTCAGGAGCGGAGTAATCGCCTCGCGTATAGCCGCTCACGCAGCAGACATCGTCAGGAGCCAGGGAAAGGCCGCCGGGTGGGACCGCCGGATGTCCGTAGCCCGCAAAGGACTCGACTGGGATTCGCAGGTCGACCTGTCCATCGATCCTGATAAGGCCAGGGAGATAAGGTTGAAGTATTCGGTGAAGGGGCGCGCCTGCAGCATGTGCGGGGAATATTGCGCCATGGACCTGGTTGAAAAATACCTGGGCATTACGACCAATAAATGTTATTAGGGATATTATGTCGTTAGATGAAGGCAGAAGTAATATCGATCGGCACTGAGCTACTGCTGGGCGAGATAACGGATCTGAACGCCGCTTATCTGGCCAGCCAGCTGCCTTTACTAGGCATAGATCTTCATTTTATATCCACCGTTGGCGACAACAGGCAAAGGCTTATCGAGACTCTCAACCATGCCTGGCAGAGATCCGACATCATCATTACCACCGGCGGGTTGGGTCCGACTGAGGATGACATCACCCGCGAAGCAATCGCAGATTTCTTCCATGAACCAATGTCGATAGATCAATCACTGGTAAGCCAGTTCAAAGAGCTTTTCAAGCATTTTAATATGGAGATGCCTGAGAGCAACATCAAGCAGGCTTCAGTAATACCATCCTGCCAGGTCATCCCCAATCCGAGAGGTACGGCGCCCGGCTGGTGGGTGGCAAAAGACAAACACGTCATCATTGCCATGCCGGGTCCGCCGGGCGAGATGCAGCAGATGTGGCTCAGCATGGTGGCGCCAAGGATACAGCGCGAGTTCTGCGATGCCATTATCTTCTCCAGCACCATGAAAACATTCAGTCTCAGCGAGGCTAAACTGGGAGAGATCACCAGGTCATTTCTGCTCGCTCGAAACCCCACCGTAGGCATTTATGCCAAGCCCGACGGTATTCACCTGCGCATCGCCGCTAAAGCGGATTCGCTGGACGAGGCGAAAAATCTGGTAAAGGCCACCACCGACGAACTCCGCCCCCTCGTAGGCGACTATATCTGGGGCGCCGATACCGACACGCTTGAAACGATCATCGCAGACCTTTTCATCAGGAAAAATTTTAGTCTGTCCACCATGGAAACTGATACCGGCGGCATTCTGGCCAACACTATTACCAACGTCCCCGGTAGTCTGCAATTTTTTAAATGTGGTATAGTGGTTAACCGCTCTGAACTGGGAGAGGGATTCGGCATCGACAAGAACGTGATATCCCGATATGGGCCGCTGAGTCCGGAGGCCGTTAGTGAGATGGCTTCTTCCGTCAAGCGAGAATTTAATACAACAGTGGGTTTGGGTCTGGCCGGCGTTGTTGAAAACGGCGATGCCGCGCATAAACTCGGCACTATCCTGATCGGCATCGATGATGGTAAACAGACATACGCTTTCCAGCGGACTTATCCCGGAACAAGGCTGCAGATTAAGCAGAGGGCTGCCATCGCCGCCCTGTTTGAATTAAGAAAAATCATGCTGTAGGAGATAAAATGCACCTGATAATTGATGGATTCGGAAAAAATAAAACAATACTCCAGGATGAGAGCTTCATCCACGATCTGCTTAACGCCTACCCGGGCAAAATAGGCATGACCAAGATATCGGACCCAATTGTATTCAGATACTCGGGCGCCAAACCCGAGGACTGGGGCATATCCGGCCTTGTTTTTATAGCTGAAAGCCATATCAGCCTGCATACTTTCGTTGAGCGCGATTTTATCAACATCGATGTTTTCTCCTGCAAGGATTTTGACGCGGAACGGGTCATCCGTGATATGCGCGATAATTTCGAACTGACCAGGATGAGGAGTTGCCTGGTTCGGCGTGAATGGGAGCAGGGAGAGCTTAAAGAATGCAGGGAAGTCCTCGAAGTTAACTCGATATGAGCCATATCAGTCACCTGCTGAGCCAATCGGGCAATTTTGCCGGGCTTCCACCTCCATATTCTGACTATCAATCCTCTCGTGTAGCGGTGCTGCCCGTTCCCTATGACGGCACAACGGAATGGCACAGCGGAACACGCAACGGCCCCAGGGCTATCATCGAAGCCTCTTATTATCTGGAATGGTACGACATCGAGCTTGGCAAAGAACTCCACAGCATGGGAATACACACACTCCCCGGCATAGAGCCCGTCATGGCCAGCCCCGAAGCCATGAACGAGAGGGTATATAGCGCAGTAAAATCGCTGCTGGATGATGACAAATTCATTGTAATGCTGGGAGGGGAACACTCGATCAGCTATGGATCGATCAAAGCATATAGCCAGAAGTACCCTGACTTCTCAGTACTGCAGCTCGATGCGCACACCGACCTGCGTGATCAATACCTCGGTACAAGGTTCGGGCACGGATGCGTTATGCGTCGGGCGCTTGAGATATGTCCCGTGACACAGGTGGGCATCCGCAGTATGAGCCTCGAAGAACAAGAATTCATCGAGTCCAACCGCTTATCGCCTTTTATAGTTGAGCATGATAGTGTCGGCCTCTCCTATTCCGATATCGTCGATTCACTATCGAATAATGTCTATGTTACCATCGATCTTGATGTTCTGGACCCTTCCATTATGGCGGCGGTAGGCACACCGGAGCCGGGCGGCATGGGCTGGAGCGACGTCCTCAGTTTACTCAGAGCTGTGGCAGGTAAAAGAAAAATAGTCGGTTTTGACCTAGTGGAGCTTTGCCCCGATCAGGGCCCTGCTTCATGCTGCTTTACAGCCGCCAAGCTCGCGTATAAATTAATCGGCTACAGCTTCTTTGCCGGCGAGCGACCCGTCAATCACCAGGTAATTACACAGGATGCAAAAGTCCCACCCCTCATCATTAACACGCCTAATCAGCGAGATTGACAATTTACTCATTGCCGTATTAATATTTACCGGTTTAGCGAAAAATGCCCTCGAAACAAAAGCCATTGCCGGTTAATCCTGGGACCAGTCTTGGTGAAGCAGCCACACAGTTCCTCTCAACTGCATCAAAAGAATCGGCACCTGAGGTCCAGCAGGAACTGCTTAAATTCACTCGCTGGTACGGCCTTGATAGACCGATCATCGACCTGACCGGGCAGGTCGTGTCCAGCTATTCGGAACAGTTCCACTCGAATACTTCCCAGACTATTGAGCATCTTAACACTGTAAAGACTTTTTTATCATATTGTTATCAACAGAGATTGACCCCATCCAATCTGGCGCCACACATCAGAGTGAAGAAGCCGTCCGCCAGACAGCAAACACCGGGTTCAGTCAAGGTTGAGGAACCCATAATTTTGACCAGGGAAGGGCATGAGGAGTTAAAACGGAAGCTGGCTGCGCTGAAAGAGGAGAGGCCGAAGATAAGCGAAGAACTAAGGAGGGCAGCGGCAGACAAAGACTTCCGCGAAAATGCGCCGCTTGAGGCTGCGCGCGAAAAACAGGGCCATATCGAGGGACAGATACGTGACCTGGAGAACACGCTGAAGCGTGCCAGGGTAATCGAAACGCCGGAGGATAAGAGCCAGAGAATAACCATGGGAGACACGGTGATTATATCCTTCGTGGAATCCGGGGAGAAGATTCGGTATACGCTGGTCAGTTCCAAAGAGGCCAATATCCAGCAGGGCAAGATCTCACTTAGTTCACCGATGGGACAGGCGCTTTTCAATAAAGAAGCCGGCGAAACGCTGGAAGTCACGGCCCCCTCAGGAATGCTCAAATATCGTATTATCGAGATATTAAAATAGTGATTGACGGGACAATCAAGCAATTCTAATTTCAACTCAAATTATCGGATGACTTTAATTCTCGGCCGGTTTTAATTATAATAGTACGGTTTTAGAGCACAGTCACTGGTGTGAGCCAATTCACCGGCTACGGGAAAAGAGCGGGCAACTATTAATTTAGTACAAAAATACGAATTAATAATAAGGAGGAACCATGGACTTTAGACTGACGGACAAACAGATAGAACACAGGAAGGAGTGTTACAAGGTCTGCGCAGAACTGGAAAAGAAGAAGCCAAAAAATTGGGTCGGCTTCGAAAGCCAGTTCGACAACGATGAAGGCTGGGCATTCCATCGATACTGCGCCAAAGAGTTCGCCAAAAGGGGATGGCTGTCTCTGGGCTGGCCCAAGGAGTACGGCGGCACCGGCGATATGATGGAGAAGGTGCTTTTTGCCGAGGCGCGCGGATACTACGACCTTGCCGGCTCCGACATCTTCGGTGTGTCCATGCTTGCGCCGACCCTGCTTGCCGCGGGCAGTGAAGAACTGAAGAAGGAATTCCTGCCCAAGATCGCCAGCGCCGAGCTTATGTTCTGCGAGCTCTGGAGCGAACCAAACTCCGGATCGGACCTGGCTGGACTGCAGGCGTCAGCCGTGCGCAAGGGCGATGAATTCATCGTCAATGGTCAAAAGACCTGGAATACAGGCGCCCATCGCGCAGACTGGGCATTCGGCGTCTATAAATCCGATCCCAACGCCAAGAAGCACCACAATCTCACATTTATACTGTGCGATATGAAGACTCCGGGCATCACTGTAAAGGGCATACCCTACATGAGTGGCACCCACGTGTACAACGAAGTTTACCTGGATGACGTGCACATGCCCGCCAAGTATATCGTCGGACAGGAGAACGAAGGCTGGGCGGTGGTAAACGTGCTGGCCGGTTTCGAAAGGTCCAACCTCGACATGGTCTACGGATTGGTCAGGGGACTGGAAGATCTGGTCCACTTCTGTAACGAAAACAACCGCGGCGGACAGCCGCTGTCAAAGGACCCGATGGTCAGGAATAAGGTAGCCGACCTGGCCTGCCAGCTCGAAGCCGTGCGCACGCTGGCCTACCGCGTAGCCGACCAGCAAAACAGGAACGAGATGGGACTGATGGATGCCGCTGCGGTGAAAGTCTTCGCCAGCGAGCTGATGGAAAAATACGCACACGTAGCCTGCGACATCATGGGACCCTACGGCCAGGTGAAGCACTCCAAATTCGCCAAGATGAACGGCGCGCCCGAGTACACCTATCAGGGCTGCTTTGTGCCTATCGTCTCAATGGGCACCAACGAAATCCAGCGCAACATCATTGCCTGGTACGGCCTCGGTCTGCCCAGGATGAAATAATCAAGGATGCGTAATTAGTAAGGAGGAAATATGGATCTCAGATTTACAGAACAACAAGAGATTTTAAAAAAGTCGGCCCGGGATTTCCTCACCAAGGAATGCCCCAAGGCCAGGGTCAGGGAACTGGCTAAAGATCCCAAAGGTTACGATCCAGCGGTATGGCAGAAGATGGCTGAGCTGGGCTGGCTCGGCTTCAATATACCCGAGGAATACGAAGGGATGGGTTACTCCTTCGAAGATTTGACAATGCATATCGAAGAGGTAGGCAAAAACATCCTGCCCGGCCCCTATATCAGCACCGTTGTCAACACTTTCGCAATCGTGGAAGCGGGCACCGACGAGCAAAAGAAAGACCTCCTGCCCAAGATATCCAACGGCAACTTCATCCTGACACTGGCCTGGTTCGAGGAAAACGGCCAGTTCGACGCATCCGGCATTACTCTCAAAGCCGTATCCAAGGGCAACGATTATGTTCTAAACGGCACCAAGGTATTGGTAGACAGCGCCCATGTGGCCGATTACATGATAGTCGTGGCCAGGACCAAGGCAGGCAGCAGTGAAGACGGCGTCACGCTTTTCCTGGTGGATGCCAAGTCCGCCGGTATCAAGACCGAGGTTATGCCCACCATAGCCCACGATTCCCTCTGCGAAGTGGTCTTCAAAGATGTGGCAGTGCCGGCCAAGAACGTGCTGGGCAAGGTTGACAAAGGATGGGCGGTTCTCCAGACGATTATTCGCAAGGGGTCCATACTGAAATCTGCGGAATCCCTGGGCGGACTCACAACCGTGGTCGAAATGACCGTGGCATACGCGAAAGAGCGCGTGCAGTATGATAGGCCGATCGGCGCCTTCCAGGCATTGCAGCACAAAATGTCCGATATGTGGATGACCATGGGTACCAGCAGGTACCTGCTTTATGAGGCAGCCTGGATGGAATCCAATGACATACCCTGCGTCAAGGAAGCCTCCATGTCCAAGGCTTACATCAACGAAGCCTATAAGATTATAGCCGCCCTGGGCGTCAAACTTCACGGCGGCATTGGTACGAGTTACGACCACGACGCCCCGCTGTATTTCCACAGGGCCAAGGCGGCCGATACCGTTTACGGCAGCACCGATTTCCACAGGGAACTGGTTGCACAGCAAATAGGCCTGAAATAACAGCTTCAAGCTATACACAAAATCCCCTGCCCGGGATCCCGGGCAGGGGATTTTTCTTTGCCTGCCGCGCCAAATTGCCCTGAGACTATTGTTATGTTATACTTTTCTCCGGTTTTGAATAAGCAACTCTCTCTTGTTTCAGGAGGTTAACGAAATTTGGCAGATTCAGTTACAGTCAAGCAACTCTTGGAAGCCGGCGCCCATTTCGGTCACCAGACCGGGCACTGGCATCCAAAAATGAAGAACTACATCTTCACGCAAAGAAACGGTATACATATTATCGATCTTGAACAGACGGTCACATTGCTGAACAAGGCATGCGCCTTTGTAAGGGACATGGTCAGCAACGGTCAGACCATCATGTTTGTCGGCACTAAAAAGCAGGCCCAGGAAATAATCGAGGAAGAGGCTAAAAGGTGTGGAATGTATTATGTCAATCAACGCTGGCTGGGCGGCATGCTTACCAATTTCAATACCATTCAGGGGAGAATCGATTACCTGGTCAGGCTGGAGGACAAGAACTCCAGGGGCGAGCTTGACTATATGTCCAAGAAAGACAAATTGAAGGTCGAAAAGGAGATGTCAAAGCTCAACAGGTTAATGGGCGGCTTCAAGGAAATGACATCCCTGCCGGGCGCCATCTTTATCATCGACCCGACCAAGGAAAAAATCGCCCTCAACGAAGCACAGAAAGTCGGCGTAAAATTGGTTGCCACGGTTGATACCAACTGTAATCCAGATGGCATCGATTACATCATCCCGGCAAACGACGATGCGATTAAGGCCATCAAAGTGATCTGCATGCATATCGCTGATGCCGTCCTCGAAGGCAAGATGCTTGCCGAAGCGGGAGAGAACAAGGAGGAGGAAAACGAGGAACCGGTTGCAGCAGAGATCAACTCGCCTTAACTCCCATAGTTCAACTTATCACCATTACCTCGAGCAAATTGCTCTTGCGATTCCAAAGGAGGACTGATTTGGAGATTTCAGCAAATACCGTTAAGGAGCTGCGGCAGAAAACAGGGGCCGGCGTAATGGACTGCAAAAAAGCCCTGACCGAAGCCGGGGGCAATTTCGATAAAGCCTGCGCGATTATCACGGAACGAGGACTGGCCATTGCCAAGAAAAAATCGGAGCGCTCGGCTGAGCAGGGATTGATCGAATGTTACGTGCATACCGGAAACCATCTGGGAGTCATGGTTGAGCTGAACTGCGAGACCGATTTTGTGGCCCGCACTCCGGAATTCAAGGAACTGGCACATAATATAGCGCTGCAGATTTCCGCGATGGCGCCACAGTACGTTTCCAAAGACGATTTGCCGGCAGGGGCTGAGGAAGATCCGGCGGCAATATGCCTGCTGCTTCAGCCTTTTATCAAAGACCCGGCCAAATCAATACAGGATATAATAACCGAGACAGTGGCAAAGACAGGTGAGAATATAAAAGTTCGCAGGTTCGTACGTTTTGAACTGGGCTATTGAAATTGTCTACCAGAAAGACAAAATATAAAAGAGTACTTCTGAAGTTGAGCGGCGAAGCCCTCATGGGTGATAGCAGCTTCGGCATTGATCCCCATATACTCGATTTAATAGCCAAACAGATTAAAAAGGTCAACGAACAGGGAATAGAGGTGGCGATCGTGGTCGGTGGCGGCAACTTCTGGAGGGGCGCTGCTGCCGAGGCTGCCGGCATGGACCGGGCTACGGCAGATTATGCCGGTATGCTGGCAACCATTATCAACGCACTGGCATTGCAGGACTCCCTGGAAAACAACCACGTCGTCAGCAGGACCCAATCAGCAATCACGGTACAGGCCATCGCGGAGCCTCACATACGCAGAAGAGCCATACGTCACCTTGAGAAAAAGCGCGTGGTAATCTTTGCGGGCGGCACGGGAAACCCTTACATGACCACTGATACGGCGGCCGCGTTGCGCGCTATAGAGATCAATGCCGACGTATTATTGGTAGCCAAGAACAGGGTGGACGGCATCTATGACTCCGATCCCAGGAAAAACAAGCATGCCAAAAAATACCGCCATTTGACTCACAGGGAGGCGCTCGCCCTTCAGCTCGAGGTAATGGATATCACTGCTTTTTCATTGTGTCAGCAGAATAAACTGCCTATAATTGTATTTGATTCACAGGAAAAGGACAGCATAATTAGAGTCATCGAGGGAGAAGATATAGGGACGAAGGTCACCAGCGAGGGTAAGGAATGACGGATAAAATACTGAAGAATGCTGACACCCGAATGAAAAAGAGCACCGAGGCTTTGACTAAAGAGCTTTCATCCATCCGCACAGGGCGCGCATCTCCCGCCCTTGTCGAACATATCAAAGTTGATTACTTCGGGGTTGTGACACCACTGATACAACTTGCTTCCATCTCGGTCCCTGACCCTAAAACCATCTCCATACATCCCTGGGATCGCAACATCATCAATAACATCGACAAAGCCATCTTGAAATCAGATCTGGGGCTCAACCCCGTCAACGATGGTAATAACATCAGAATCTCCATACCTGCCCTTACAGAGGAGAGACGGAAGGACTTAATCAAGATTATTCATAAGAGGCTTGAGGAATCACGGGTGGCTGTGCGCAATATACGCAGAGAAGCTGTAGATGAGTTGAAAACATCTGAGAAAAATAAGGAGATCTCGCAGGATCAGAGTATAAGAGCCTCCGAGCAGATACAGAAGCTCACAGACAGCTATATTGATGCCGTCAACAGGATAGGCAAAGACAAGGAAGCAGAGATTCTGGAAGTATAAAAAACCGCCCCACGCCTTAACCACCATCGGACCCGTTGGCTGCCCTGTACCGGCCATTCACTAAATAGAAATGATAATCAAGCGAATTATAACAGGACTTATACTGGCCACTATCGTGGCGGTGCTGATCGTACTGGGCGGCATTCCACTGGTTGCCGCCGCATCTATAGTAGCAGTCCTGGCCTGCATTGAGTTCTATCGAATTGTAAGAGCCCAGGGAGTACAACCGCTAAGCTGGTTCGGCATGATATTTGCCGTCCTGCTGATCGTTAACGCTTATATACAGCAGTACAACGTGTCCTTTCTGCCGTATCCCCCCGATTTTATTCTGCCGCTTTTATTGTCACTTATGGTGCTTGTTCCACTTATCTGGCTGCTGTTCAGATCAAACAAGGATAACGCTTTTATTAACTGGGGTTGGACCTTGGCCGGTATCCTGTACACGGGATGGCTGCTTTCCTACTATGTAACAATCCGGCAGATGGACAACGGCATGGGCTGGCTTTTCCTGGTACTATCGTGCACAGCGCTTTGTGATGTTGGCGCCTATGTTGTTGGCAGCAACCTGGGGAAACACGCCATGGCATCGTCTGTAAGCCCCGGTAAAACATGGGAGGGAGCGGCCGGAGGGCTGGCATTCGCCGTTATAACCGCAGTTATACTGGCTATTGCATTTAAGCTGCCTCTCTATTACTGGCAGATGGTTGCAGCGGGATTGATCACAGGAATATTTGCTGAGATCGGAGACCTGGTGGAATCGCTCTTAAAACGGAACATGCACACCAAGGATACCGGCAGTTTACTGCCCGGCCACGGCGGTTTTCTCGACCGCATCGACAGCCACCTGCTCATCGCTCCTGTTGCATACTACCTTATCGTCCTTGTAAATAATCAGGGTTGGCTGCCCAGCTAACCCTTTGCCTTTTTTAACGGCATCATATAAACGCCGGGCAACCAACCCTGTCTGTGTCTTAATCAGAAAATCTCGACTTAGATAGTGATATTGCCCTTTTTAAGGGTCTCAGTAGGCATGAATTGCTTGATGCCTGTCTTCTTGGCTACGGCCTCGCATTTCTCAGCGACTTTGTCCCAGCCCATACCCTTGGCTAGTGCAAACGGGCCGAACATGCCGCCTCCGCCATGCACCATGGCCAGATCTATCTCGGCGGGAGTCTTGACAACCCCTGCCTCGATCAGCTTGGTACCTTCATTGACCTGAAGACAGATGATATCCATGGGATCGAAATTGGGATCGGCCTTGCTTACATCTATGGCCGGGCGTCCAGCCGACCAATCGAAGAGCCCTTTGCCCGTCTTCTTCCCCAGCTCGCCCGATTTCATCTTCTTCTCGAGCCAGCTGCGTGGCTTGTATTCCGGTGAAAGTACGCCGGCCAGGTACTCCTGGCTGTGGTACATCACGTCGAGACCAACAAAGTCAAACGTCTCGAACGGGCCCATGGGTATACCGAGGGATTTAACTTTGGCGTCGGCTGCTTCGGGGGTCACTACGCCTTTCTCCAGCAGTTCGGACATATACAGGGCTGCTGGGGCGCCCAGCCTGTTATAAACGAAGCTCGGAGTGTCTTTCTCAACCCTGATGGGCACCATGGCTCCCCTGAAATTCTTCCAGGTCTTCATCAGGTCGTAGGTTGCGTCCATGGTCTCATTGGACGTCTTTTCGCCCCTGATCACCTCTGCCAGGGTCATCATGGCCACGGGATTAAAGAAGTGCAGCCCCGCGACTTTGTCGGGTCGCTTGGTGGCCGAGGCGATTTTGGTGATGCTCATATTGGATGTATTGGTGGTCAATATAGCATGCTTGGGAGCGTACTCATCGCACTCCTTGAATATCTTCTGCTTGAGTTCCATGATCTCCGGGGCCGCCTCGATCATGAAATCCGCATCTTTAAGCGCGTCTTTTAACACCGTGTAGCCCTTCAGCAGGCCCATGATTTTGTCCATGGCTTCTTGCGTCATCTTCTGCTTGGTGACCTGCTTGGTGAGGCTGTCCTTGATCTTGCCCATGCCCTTGTCGACGAATTCCTGTTTGATGTCGTACATGTTGACTTTGTAGCCCGCCATGGCGGCAACCTCGGCGATACCGTGTCCCATGTCGCCGGATCCTACAACAGTGATTGTTTTAATGTCTGCAGCTTTCATTGATCCGCATCTCCTGTATATTATTTATTTATTCACCCGTAAATTTGGCATCGCGTTTTTCCATAAACGCGGTCATGCCTTCCATAGCATCTTTGGACATTCCAACCGTCCGCGAGCCTTCCAACTCAATATCAAGACCCGCCGCCATATTGGTATCCACACCAAGCACCACTGCGTTCAAAATAGCCTTGAGTGCAAGTGGAGCCCGCTTGCTCAGTGAGGCCGCCATCTCCTTGGCGTCTTTGAGCGTTTCGCCAGGCTTTGATACCTTGTTCAGCAGGCCCCATTCGAAAGCCTCTTTGGCATTGATTCTCCTGCCCATCAGGGCGATCTCCAGCGCCCGGGTGCGCCCGATCAGCCTGGGCAACCTCTGCGTGCCGCCCCAGCCCGGTATGATACCGAGATTGATCTCAGGCAGACCAAGTGTCGCCTTTTCGGCATCGACCATCACCCGGAAATGGCAGGCCATGGCCAGTTCGAATCCTCCACCCAGAGCAAATCCATTTATAGCGGCGATAACCGGCTTTGGGCCCCTCTCGATGCGGCTGTAAATCATATGTCCCAATCTGGGCAACCAGATATTCATGGGATCGGCAAAGCTGGATATATCAAATCCGGCTGAGAATGCCTTCTCTCCACTTCCGGTGATGATTATGGAACGGACTGTCTTATCGTTATGCAGTTCGTCCACCGCTTTGCCAAGGTTGTCGATTGCCGCGTAATTGAACGGGTTTACCGGCGGCCTGTTAAGTGTAATAATCCCTACTGCGCCCTCCCTTTCCAATGACAACGTATCGTAAGCCATAAGACCTCCTTGATTGTTTAATTTCGGGCTACATTATAACTCAAATCACCTAATCTTTTCCCGCTCTTATGGACATGCCTCAACTGAGTTTTAGCAGACAATTCATAAGCTTGGGCTATCTGCCGTTACCTTTCGACATCAACTATAGTAGTCTTGGACTGGAAATCAGGCAATAATGTCTTAAGCTGAATTCCGGCTGTCAGCTCCAGCTTGTTCATCACCTCGATCAGGTTGTTGACCGCACACATGTTTGTTTCGGGCCGCCACCACGCACAACCATCCTCATCACACAGGCATGTCTCTTTTTTAACAAATCCATCCGCCTCAAGTGTCTTGCTGTTAAATTTCAGGGGACAATTCAAAATTCTCTGCTTCGGCATAGATTCACCTCCTGTCTATGTTTGGTAATATACTGCCATAAAGTTATCAGTTTATGATCACTATCCGTCTGAACTTTGATTCTCCTGTCTGCAATCACCTCTCCGCTAAAACATTATTATACATGATGACGCCATAAATTTTAATTGCATTGAGTGTTTGCGTTGTCTATAATATGCATGATTTAAAGCTGATTAAACAGGAGGAGGGCTTTCATGGCTGATTGTTCGTATCACCCTGGCAAAGATGCGGTTGGAGCATGTGTGAGCTGTGGAAAAATGGTTTGCATCGCTTGCAGGACGGAGCTTCAGGACAAAGTATACTGCCCGGCCTGCGCCAATAAACTATTTGTAGCCAGGAGTGATGTGCCCGTACCTGCCACAACAACGCCTGCTGTAAAACCGGTCAGCGGCGCCTGGTGGCTGCTGGTTATACTGCCACTGCTCTTCGGCGGCTGGTGCTGGATAGGCGGTATTATCGCCTGGGCTGTCAACAAAGATAAAGATCCCAAGAAGGCAAAGTCCATGCTCATCTGGGGCATTGTCCTGACCGTCATATATATGGTTCTGCTGACTATTTTCATAATCCTCGTCGTGGCGGGCTTCCTCATACTGGAACTACCACAGATGTAATCAACATCGGCCATTCATTGAGATTGCATCGGGTAATACAAGCCCCGGCACTGCTAAACTACATTAACGGAGTTCGCCGGGGCTTGCTTTATGCTCACCTCATCTTACAATGGCCTGTGCAATTGATTTGCAGTAACATTATGCTGTCATCAAGGTGACACAATGCAAAATAAAGTCAAAAAGTTGGTTCTGCTGGGCTCGACCGGGTCTATCGGGCGGCAGACACTGGATATCGTACGCGTTTTTAAAGACAAATTGCAGGTGACGGGGCTGGCCTGCGGCAACAATACCGAACTATTTATACAACAGGTTAAAGAATTCAAACCGCAGCTTGCCTGTTGCGCCGCCGATCTACAACTGCCTGCAGGTATAACACGGGTCAGCATGCAGGAGATGGCTTCACAAGCCGATGCCGATGTGGTTATCGTCGCCACCACGGGCAAGGTCGGCCTCCAGCCCACCATGTCTGCCCTTTTGGAAGGAAAGACCGTAGCTATCGCCAATAAGGAGATTCTGGTCATGGCGGGAGACCTGTTGAAACAGCTTGCCACCCGGCATGGGGGCGCTATTCTGCCCATAGACAGCGAGCACAGCGCAATTTGGCAATGCCTGCAGGGCGAAGATTCCGACGTGTCCAGGCTCCTGCTGACGGCCTCGGGAGGACCATTCATAGGCTGGCCTGTAAAGAAACTGCGCAGGGTAACCGCCTCACAGGCCTTGAATCACCCCACCTGGAAAATGGGTAAAAAGGTAACCGTGGATTCCGCCACGCTTTTCAACAAAGGTCTGGAGGTGATCGAGGCGCACTGGCTCTTTGATCTTCCCTACGAAAAGATAGAGGTCATCATACACCGGCAGAGTATTATTCACTCGATGGTCGAGTTCAAGGACGGCTCCATCAAGGCGCAGTTGAGCATCCCGGATATGCATTTGCCCATTCAATACGCGATCTTTTATCCTCAAAGAATGGTCAATCCGAACATAAGACCAATAGATTTCAGCAGGATGCATAACCTCACCTTTGAGCCGGTCAATTATGTGGACTACCCCTGCCTTAAGCTCGCTTTAGAGGCAATAAAACTGGGCGATACATATCCTGCCGTACTATGTGCCGCAGATGAAACAGCGGTAAATCTGTTTCTTAAAAATAGTATCGCCTTTACGGAAATTGCTACAATAATAGAAAAGACCCTGGGCATGCACAGTCCGGTATCAAATCCTGGCATAGAGGACATTCTCCTGTCGGACGGTTGGGCATGTGATATGGCCCTGAAAGCAGCAAGGAAGGAAATCTAATGTTATTAACCATAGTCGTTTTTATAGTTCTGCTGATAGTACTTATCCTCACTCATGAGATAGGTCATTTCGCCGCCGCGAAAATGTCGAAGGTCAAAGTGGAGGAATTCGGCCTGGGCCTGCCGCCCAGAATCTGGGGCTTTAAATATGGCGAGACGATTTACTCCATCAACTGGATACCTTTCGGAGGTTTCACACGCCTGCTGGGCGAAGAAGACCCATCGACACCCGGCAGCCTGGCCGGCAAAAGCATCGGCACAAGGATTTTCGTCCTCAGCGCCGGATCGCTGCTCAATATCCTTCTGCCCATCGTTCTTTTCACGGTGAGCTTTATGATCCCGCATGATGTAACTATTGAGAACGTGTTGATCAAAGAGGTTGCCATCGGCTCGCCGGCTCAAATCTCAGGTATTGAGGCAGGCGACAGGATTTTAGAGGTTAACGGCCATACGATAAAGAACCGGGCCGACCTGAGTTATCAAATTCAACTGAACCTGGGCAATGACACGACTATGGTCATCATGAAGCCCGATGACAGCCGGAAAGTAGTGTCTGTGACTCCACGCTGGGTTCCTCCGCAGGGGCAGGTCGCCACAGGAGTCGTGCTCACCTCTTCCGACATGACCACGATAGCTGAATCCATGCCCTTCTGGCAGGCGCTGCCAACCAGCGTTGTGCACAGCTGGGAGATACTGGTGCTTTTTAAGAACGAGGTCACAAGCTGGTTCGTCAGGAGCACCGCGCCACAGCTTGCGGGGCCTATAGCTATTGCTCAGTTGACCGGCGAGGTTATCAAAGCAGGCATCAGTCCTCTGCTGGAGTTTGCAGCCCTTATCAGCATCAACCTGGGTATATTTAACCTGCTGCCCATACCCGGTCTGGACGGCGGCAGGCTTGTTTTTGTTCTGCTTGAATGGGCAAGACGGGGCAAAAGGATATCGCCTCAAAAGGAAGGCCTGGTTCACATGATTGGATTCCTGGCCATGATACTGCTTATCATTGTGATCAGCTATTTTGACGTCGCCCGTATCATCCGCGGAGAAAGCTTGCTGCCTTGAGGAAGCCACGCATCTCCAAACCGATACGGCTGGGCGGCGTGATAATAGGCGGTGGCGCCCCCGTTTCTGTACAGTCAATGTCCAAGACGGACACGCGGGACACGCGTTCCACCATAAACCAGATCAGGGAACTGGAAGATTGCGGCTGCGAAATAATCCGTGTGGCTGTCCCGGATCAACAGGCCGCAACGGCCATTAAACAGATCAAACGAGGCATCACCATACCACTGATTGCCGATATACATTTCGATTACCGCCTGGCACTGGCAGCCATGGCCGGCGGCGCCGATGGGCTTCGCATTAATCCCGGCAATATCCGCGATAAACAGCAGATCCGCAAAGTCGTGACTGAGGCCAAAACAAGGGAGGCGCCCATACGCATAGGCGTTAATTTCGGCAGCCTACCACCGGGCAAAAAGCCGGGACGCTCGGTTGCAGGTTACATGGTCGATACAGCGATGGAAGAGGTCAGACTGCTCGAGAGCATGGATTTCGACCTGATCAAAATAGCGCTCAAGGCCTTCGATGTGCCCACAGCCATCGAGGCCTACCGCAGTATCGCCGGAAAGACCGTGTACCCACTGCACCTTGGTATAACTGAAGCTGGACCTCCCCGCACCGGCGTCATCAGAAGCGCTACCGGGATCGGCATACTGCTACACGATGGCATCGGCGATACCATCAGGGTCTCGCTCAGCTCACATCCGCGCGAAGAGGTATTTACCGCGTACGAGATTCTGAAATCCCTTAACCTGCGGCAGCGGGGACCGGTGCTTATAAGCTGTCCATCCTGCGGGCGCAGCGAGTATGATATTGTGGATCTGGCCATCAAGGTCAGCAATTATCTCAACTCCATCGACAAGCCCGTTAAAATCGCCGTCATGGGCTGTGTGGTCAATGGCCCGGGCGAAGCAAAGGCCGCAGAACTGGGCATCGCCTGCGGCAAAGGCAAGGGCGCCATATTTAAGAAAGGCCGTGTCATACGGACCGTTAGCGAGAGCGGCTATTTACGGGCACTTAAAGACGAGATCGATAAATTATAACTTCCCCCGGCATGAGTTCAGTCCCGCCAGGCATCCTCCGCCCTTTTTATTCAAGCTGAAATATTCTAAAATGGGCTATTAATTTCATTTGAGTGGAGTAAGAAAATGCGTTTCTCCAAATTACTGGGTAAAACATTGAAAGAGGCGCCGTCGGACGCCGACTGTGTCAGCCACCGGCTTCTCGTGCGGGCCGGGATGATACAGCAGGTGGCCACAGGCGTATATTCCTATCTGCCGCTGGGATGGAGAGCGCTGAAAAAAATCGAGGATATCATCCGCAGCGAGATGGACAGCGCCGGCGGACAGGAGTTGATGATGCCTTCCCTGCAGCCCATCGAACTATGGGAGAAATCCGGCCGCCTGGCCTCGTTCGATAAAACCCTGTTTACCGTCATTGACCGCAAGGAACACAAGCTGGCCCTTGGCCCAACCCACGAGGAAGTGATCACAGACCTGGTCAGGCGTTCCGTACAGAGCTACCGCGACCTTCCCCAGCTCCTTTACCAGATCCAGAATAAGTTCAGGGACGAGCCGCGCTCGAGGGGAGGCCTGCTGCGTGTGCGCGAGTTCATTATGAAGGACCTTTACAGCTTCGATGTCGATGAGGACGGACTGGATGTCAGCTACCAGAAGATGATACATGCGTATAAAAACGTATATGCCCGCTGCGGCCTGCCGGCGGTGATGGTCGAGGCCGACAGCGGCGCCATCGGAGGCAAGGCTTCACATGAGTTTATGCTGATAGCCGAAAGCGGCGAAGACCAGATCGTTTACTGCGAAAAGTGCGGCTATGCCGCCAATTCGGAGAAGGCCACCAGCGTGAAAATGTCTTCCCCTGCAGGAACACTTCTGGCCATAGAAGAAGTCTCCACGCCGAAAATGACCACCATCGAGGAAGTGGCCGGTTTCCTGGACGTCAAAGCCGAGCAGACGCTCAAGTCTGTATTCTACGTGGCTGACGGCGAGATCGTCTTCGTGGTCATACGCGGTGACCTGGATGTTAATGAGATCAAGCTCAAGAACCTGCTCAAATGCAACGATTTACACATGGCGACCGAAGCGGAAACAAAGGAGGCGGGCCTGGTTGCAGGCTATGCCTCGGCCATCAGCCTGACGGGACATAAGATCATTGCCGACGACTCGATCAAGCTGGGCGGCAATTTCGTAGCCGGGGCCAACAAGCCGGATGCGCATCTGAAAAATGTCAATTATCCCCGTGATTTCAAGGTTGACACCATGGCGGATATCGCGCTCGCCAGGGCCGGCGATCAGTGTCCAAAATGCGACGGCAGGCTCCAGTCACAGCAGGGCATCGAGGTGGGCCATATCTTCAAGCTGGGCACTTTCCTGAGTGATCGCCTGGGGGCCTATTACCTGGATAAAGACGGCGCAAGCAAGCCTATTATTATGGGGTGCTACGGCATCGGCGTGGGACGCCTGCTGGCAGCAGCGATCGAGCAAAGCCATGACGACAAGGGCATCATCTGGCCGCTGCCCATAGCGCCTTTCCAGGTCTGCCTTTGCCCGCTGAAGGTGGAGGACGCTCCGGTGATGCAGGCAGCAGAAAAGCTCTACGCGGAACTGACATCGGCAGGTATAGAGGTGCTGCTGGACGACAGGCCTGAATCGCCCGGGGTGAAGTTCAACGATGCCGACCTGATCGGCATACCACTGCGCATCGTGATCAGCGCGCGCACACTGCAAAACAACGCCGCCGAAGTAAAATGGCGCAGGGACAAACAGGCTAAAATACTGCCGTTAAAAAGCCTGGCTGACACCGTCAGGAAGCTCGTGAAATCCGGCGATAACGGTTGAGCGCCGACAGGCACTTGATAGCGATCGCGCCTGAGGGGAAAACGGGGATGGAATGGGCTTCGAGCCACTCAATTATGTTGGTGTCGAAGCGCAGCATGTGAGGGGGCCAGACAACCAGCGGCTTGCCTTTGTTTGGAGCCGTCAGGAAGGGCGGGCAGAATATCCCGGGATCGATGGGAAAGATAGGCGGAGGAAGCTGGACTGCTATGCAATCGACTTCTTCGTCATCGGCCATGGCCTCGATGAAGGCGCCGTGGTTGTTGTTGAAAGAGCTGAACGTATAAATAATGCCGAAGTCGTAAGGATTGAGAGCTATCTCCCAGGCCGGGAAAGTTTTATGCAGCCTCTCGTAGCTGTCCTTGCCGGGCTCGGCCATGACCAGACCGTTTTGATATATAGTATCAGTGGCCAATACAGCCTCACCGCCGGGAAATGTGGCGATGGCGACACGGTTTCCCCCTGGAACCGGCAGATACGAGAAAGCCTTGGCCAGATAGAGGAAATCGTCCAGAGTATCCGCCTTGATGGCCCCGGCCTGCTTCAGAGCAACATCAAAAACGATGTCGCTGCCCTGTAACAGCGACCCTGTATGCGACATGGCCGCCTTGGCTCCGGCTGCGGTCCTGCCACCCTTCAGGACGATCACCGGTTTATTGGGTGTTGTCTGTTTCAGAAGATCGAAGAAGCGGCGGCCGCTTCCTTTGATCGATTCAAGATGGATGCAGATAACCCCTGTATCCGGATCTTGCGACAGGTATTCCAGCGCCTCCACCTCGCTGATGTCCATCTTGTTGCCCAGATCGATCAGTTTGGCCAGGCCGAGATGGAAATCGGAGAGCATCCAGTTAAGACGGGGCTCGTACATACCTGACTGAAAGATGAAGGAAACCTTGCCCGGAGGCAAAGCGGTCATGGTGAAAAAACTGATGACCAGCTTATTTGAGCTGTTGATGGGGCTGAGAGCGTTGGGTCCAATGGTCCTGATCCCTTTCGCCTTCAGTATGCCGGCAATCTCGTCCTGGATTATCTTTCCCTCGGGGCCGATCTCCGAGAATCCACCCGTAACAACGACGGCGCCGCCGATCTTGTCGCCCGGCAGCTTCCTTATGATATCGAGGACGTTGCGCGCTGCGACGGAGACTACGACAAGGTCTACGTATTCGCCTATATCGTCGAAGCTCTTGAACGTTTTGATACCGTACACTTCATCCTGGTTGGGATTTACAGGGTAGATTTTGCCCTGGTAGCCCATGTTGACCAGGTTTTCTACCAGATGATAGTTAACGGCGAATTTATTGTTGGAGGCGCCTATGATAGCTACGCTGGAAGGGTAAAGAAACCTGTGAAGAAAGTGCTCTGGCATTTATACCCTCACCCTGCCCTCTCCCAGGGGAGAGGATTGTTAATTACTTAAGAGGAACCTCGGTTCCTCTTCAACTCTTCCTTCCGATTATGACCTCAAAGTGGCGCCCAGCTCTTTGGAGAGCCGTTCCAGAATACGCTTCTGTACCTTGTCGACTTCCTCGTCTTTGAGTGTACGGTCGGCAGCCTGGTAGATCACTCTGAAAGCAATCGATTTTTTACCATCGGGCACCTGTTCTCCCACATACAGGTCAAACAACTGCAACTCGGATACCAAACTGAAACTTTTTACTATTTCAACTATCTTCTGATAGTCAACGCCTGCATCCAGCAATACTGCGATATCCCGCGTGGTACCCGGGTATTTAGAAACAACCTTATATACCAGTGGCTCTGATGACAACTTCAACAACCTGTCCATGTCCAGCTCGAATAAAAATGCAGGCTCAGCGATATCAAACTGCTTCAACACCGCGGGATGGACTTCGCCGATTACGCCGATTTTAATCGAACCGGCCATCACATCAGCGCATTTGGCAGGGTTGAGCGTCGCATCGTTGCCCGGCAGATATTCAGCTTCAATGCCAAGCCTGGTCAATACCGTCTCCACAATACCCTTAATAAAATAGAAATCGACCGGAGCGGATTTATGCTGCCAGTACGTATCGGGAGTTATCGTATCTACCAGCCCGCAGAGCATCTCATTTTCCAGCGGCAGATCTTCAGGCCGCGGTAAAAATATCCTGGCGATCTCAAACAACCTGATGTTGTTTTCCCTGGTGCGCTGATTGCGGGCCAGCACGCTGAGGGCACCTGCCCGCAGGCTGGTGCGCAAGTATTCAAGCTCCCTGCTCATGGCATTGGCCATTTTCAGCGGCTCGGGACACTGTACTATGGATGCTGATGACAGCTTTGATAATACTTCAAGGCTGGTCAGCGGGTAGGTGATTATCTCCTGGAAGCCGCATCCGGCCATAATATCCTGAAGATTGCGTCTGAAAGCCACGGCAGGAATGCTCTCACCGGTAGGCAGGGGGGAACTGAGCATGGACTCGGGAATATTCTCGTACCCCGTGACCCGCGCCACCTCCTCGACCAGATCAACCGGTATGTTAATATCGTTTCTCCACCAGGGTACATCGACCAGCACTGTCCCCTTCCCTCCCTTTTTGCAATGCAGGCCCAGGGATTCCAGGCACCTTTTGATACTACCCTCGTTTATATCCATGCCGAGTATGCGTTTGACCTCCATCTCCGAGACAGGTATCGGTTTCCTATCCTGTTTGCCCGGATAGACATCGATAATGCCCCTGGCGGCTTTACCCCCGCCGAGCTGCGCCATAAGCTGTGTCGCCCGCCTGACGGCCATCATGGCAAGCTCGGGGTTAAGCCCTTTCTCAAACCTGGCCGAGGCTTCACTGCCCAGCTTAAGTTGCTGGCTTCCACGGTGGATGGCGGCCTGGCTGAAATTGGCGGACTCGAGCAGTATGGTGGTGGTCGAATCCCTGACCTCCGAGCTCAGCCCGCCCATGATGCCTGCCACGGCCACCGCCCTCTCCGCATCCGCTATCAGAAGTATATCGCTGCTCAGCTTGCGTTCCTCTTCATCAAGTGTATACATGATCTCGCCCTCGGCTGCGCGCCTGACTATTATCTTTTGTCCCCTGATCTCTCTGTAATCGAAGGCGTGCAGAGGCTGGCCAAACTCCAGCATGACATAGTTGGTAACATCAACGATATTGTTGATAGGCCTTGCACCGCAGGCGGCCAGGCGGTCCTGCATCCACTGGGGAGAAGACTTAATGGTGATCCCATCGATTATGCCGGCACAGTAGCGCGGACAGAGCTTCGGATCCTTGATCTCCACAGAAGCATAAGACTCAGCTGACTTGCTTCCCTCTTCATAAGCCAGATCGGGCAAGCGGAAGGGATGGCCGGTAATGGCGGCCACCTCGCGCGCTATGCCCATTACGGAGAGGCAATCAGCCCTGTTGGGAGTGATATCGATATCTAAAATTGTCTCTCCCAGGTAATCGGCCAGCGGCCTGCCTATCTCGAATTCATGCGGCAGAACAAGTATGCCCTCGTAGTTCTCGGATATGCCGAGCTCCTTCTCGGCGCATATCATGCCTTCGGAAACCACGCCGCGGATTTTAGCCGGCTTTAACTCCTCGACCTTGCCGGTATGCCCGTCTATCAGGCTGGCCCCAACCAGCGCGAAGGCGATTTTATCCTTGACCACCAGGTTCGGCGCGCCGCAGACCACTGTTATCTGCCTGTTTCCCAGGTCAACCGTGGCCAGCCTCAGGCGGTCGGCATTAGGATGCGGTTCTACGGCCAATATCCGACCGACAATGACTTTATCCCAGCCGCCGCCGATGACCTGTATATCCGAGACCTCGAGCCCGGCCAGCGTAAGCTTCCGCGCCAGCTCATCGACAGGAATGTCGATATCGACGTAGTCTTTAAGCCATTTCAACGGAACTTTCATCAAGCACCTTCAGGTTAAAACTGCTTCAGAAATCTCAGGTCGTTGCCATAGAAAAGCCTTATATCGTCAATGCCGTAACGCAGTATGGGTATCCTTTCAACTCCCATGCCGAAGGCGAAACCCGAGTATTCATCGGGGTCTATTCCACAGCCGCGCAGCACCTCGGGGTGCACCATCCCGGCGCCCAGTATCTCAATCCAGCCGCTGTTGCCGCACAGGCGGCACCCCTTTCCTCCACACATGAAGCAGTCGATAGCAATTTCCACTCCCGGCTCCACGAACGGGAAATAATCGCAGCGGAAACGGCATTTACGGTCCTGTCCGAAAAGCCGGCGTGCGAATTCAAATAAGGTGCCCTTGAGATCTGCCATGGTAATGTTCCTGTCCACAGCCAATCCTTCGACCTGTGAGAACATCCACTCGTGAGTGGCATCCGTAGCTTCGTAGCGGTAAACCCTGCCGGGAGCGACCACACGGATGGGCGGCTTTTCCTTCTCCATGGTTCTTATCTGAACCGGCGAAGTGTGCGTCCGCATTAACATCGGCCTGCCGCCGCCCGGCGCCTCATAATCCACCCACAACGTGGCAAAGCCGTCCCGCGCAGGATGTTCGGCGGGCATATTCAGGGCTTCGAAATTGTAGTATTCCCACTCCACCTCGGGCCCCTCCACAACTTTAAATCCCATCCCGGCGAAAATGTCGCATATCTCCCTGATGGTCCTGGTGGTCAAATGAAGTCGCCCGAGTTGATAGGGTTGCCCGGGCAGAGTTACATCTATCCTGTCACGTTCGAGGGACTCATGTTTTGATAGCTCGATTTTCCCTTTGTGCGCCTGGTATAGCTCCTCAAGAGAGGCTTTAACCTGGTTTGCTCTGGCCCCCAGCTCACGTCTTTCATCTATGGGAACATCGCCCAGGGAGCGCAATACACTGATTAATTTGCTCTTTCTGCCAAGGTAACGAACGCGCCAGGATTCAAGCTCTTCAATGCTGGATATTTTTTGCAGTTCGGCATTGGCTTGTACGGAGACTTCTTCAACCTGGTCTGTCATTTACCGATCATTCAGGAGTCAGTTCTTTAGTTTGGCAGCCGCCACCTTAACCAGTTCAGAAAATTTGGCCGGGTCATGTACAGCGATATCGGCCAGAATTTTACGATTGATATTAACATCCGCCTGTGTAAGGCCGTTTATGAACTGGCCGTAAGTTAATCCGCCGTCCCTTGCCGCGGCATTGATCCTGGCGATCCACAGCTTGCGCATATCTCCCTTGCGCTCCCTGCGGTGTCCGTAGGCATAATCGAGGGCATGCAGCATCGATTCATGAGCATGCCTGTAGAGAGAATGCCGTTTGCCCCTGTGTCCTTTAGTTAATCCAAGTACCTTTTTATGGCGTCTGTGGCTGACAACGCCGCCTTTAACTCTTGGCAACTGAGTCCTCCTGAATACCTACTGGTAAGGTAATACTTTTTTAATCCTCTTGATATCGGCCTTGTTCACTGGTATGGTCTCATCATAGAGACCTTTAACCTTGGCCGACTTCCTTCGCCGGAAGTGGCTTTTACCCTGCTTTACGCGCATTATTTTGCCGGTTCCGGTGAAATGAAAGCGCTTTTTAGCTCCCTTGTGTGTCTTAAGTTTAGGCATCTATACTGTTTCCTTGACCTTTATTTCTTTGATGGGCGGTGCTTCTTTCACATCTTTAGGCTGTACCTGTTTTGCTGAGATGGGCGAAAGAATCAGGCTCATAATCCTGCCTTCATGTACCGGCTGCCCGTCCAGCTGAGCGACCCCCTTGAGGTCATTTGCTACTTTTTGAAGGGCCCTGATGCCCAGCTCGGGATGTACCATCTGGCGGCCCCTGAAGACAACCAGTATCTTTACTTTATCTCCATCGATAATAAATTTCTTCGCCAGGTTTATCTTTATATCAAGGTCATGATCCTTAACCTGCGGCCTGACTCTCAACTCCTTAAGAAGGCCGGACCTTTGACCGCTGCGTACTTTTTTTTCCTTTTTGGTCTGTTCGTACCTGTACTTGCCGTAGTCGAGTATCCTGCATACAGGCGGGGCCGCCGTCGGCGCCACCTCTACAAGGTCCAACCCCTTTTCATTGGCCATCTGCTGGGCCTTGTCGGTGGCTATTACGCCTAATTGCTCCCCTTCATCACCAATAAGCCTTATCTCCTTTGCGCGAATGCGGTGATTAATATTCAGTTCTTTAAATATTTTGTTCTATCCCTCCCTTAAAATTAAACTGCACGGGTTAGAATATATCATATTCCATAGCTGTAAATCAAAGTTCCTGAAGCTCCCGGGATTCGATTATTTTTATCACCCTTTGCATAAAGACGGAGAAATCCTGCGAGCCGAGGTCTTCACCGTTGCGCAGTCGGACCGATACTGTTCCGTTCTCCAATTCTTTGTCACCTACCACCAGCATATACGGTATCTTGTTCAACTGGGCTTCCCGTATCTTCATATTCATACGTTCCGAACGGTCATCCAACTGAACCCGAATATCCCGTGACCTCATATCGTCACAGAGCTTTGAGGCGTATTCAACATGCCTGTCGGCAATCGGTATCAGTACGGCCTGCACCGGCGCCAGCCACACCGGGAAAGCGCCCGCATAGTGCTCGGTCAGGCAGGCGAAAAAACGTTCCATGCTGCCGAGCACGGTGCGATGTATCATCACAGTCCGGTGCTCGCGTCCATCCTCAGCCACATAGTTGACATCGAAACGTTCCGGCAGCTGGAAATCGACCTGTATGGTCGGACCCTGCCAGAGCCTGCCCAGCGCATCCTTCAGCTTGATGTCTATTTTGGGTCCGTAGAACACGCCCTCACCCGGATCCACCTTATAATCGAGCTTGAGCTGCTCCAGGACGTTGCGTAAAGCTTCGGTGGCCATATCCCAGCTCTCCACCGTGCCTGTATATTTCTCAGGCCTGGTCGACAGCATCATTTCATACTCGTCAAATCCGAAGGATTTCATCATGAATCGCGCCAGCTCCACCACATCCTTAACCTCGGATTCAATCTGATCCGGCCTGCAGAAGATATGCGCGTCGTCCTGTGTGAAACCTCGGACCCTGGCAAGCCCGTGAAGCACGCCTGAGCGCTCATAGCGATACACGGTGCCCAGTTCAGCGTAACGCATGGGCAGGTTGCGATAACTGCGAAGCTGTGTTTTGTACATGAGTATATGGAATGGGCAATTCATGGGTTTGATAACATACTGGATGTCATCGATCTCCATGGGTGAATACATGTTATCGCGATAAAAATTCCAGTGTCCGCTGGTCTCCCACAGATGCACCTTGGCGATATGCGGAGAATAGACGATGTCGTAACCTCGGCGCCGGTGCTCGAGCTTCCAAAAATCCTCTATCATCTGCCTGACAGTTGCTCCCTTGGGATGCCAGTAAGCCAGGCCGGGGCCCGCTTCCTCGTGCAGGCTGAACAGGTCGAGCTCTTTGCCCAGCTTCCTGTGATCGCGCTTTGCAGCTTCGGCCAACTTTTTCAGATGTTCTTCCAGGTCAACGCTCCTGGTGAAAGCCACGCCGTATATCCGCTGCAGCATGGGCCTTTTCTCATCGCCTCGCCAGTAAGCGCCCGCTACGCTGATTAATTTGAACGCCTTGACATCGCCGGTGTTCTTGACGTGCGGCCCGCGGCAAAGATCGGTGAATTTTCCCTGCCTGTATACGGTAACCTTGTCGCTGCCCAGGTCCTTTATAAGTTCGATCTTATAAGGTTGATCGGCAAAAAGTTTATTCGCCTCATCTATGCTTATCTCTTCAGATGAAAATGGCAGGTTGGCAGCTATTATCTCACGCATCCTGGCCTCGATTGCGGGCAGGTCATCCACTCCCAGAGGCCCGGGGAGGTCGAAATCATAGTAGAATCCATCCTCGATAGCCGGCCCTATGCCGAACTTGGCTTCCGGAAAAAGTGACTGAACCGCCTCAGCCATAATATGGCTGGCCGAATGACGCAGGGCTTCCAGTTTCCCGGATTTATCTTCCTTAGCCATGTAAATTACTCCATAGTATCCAAATAAAAACCTCACGCATTTGATTGCGGGAGGTCGATGAGACGATCAGGTTAATACGGCGTACCGCAAGTGTCAGATGATTATAGCAGCCGGCATGTGCTCACGCAAATGTATCATGTGACTGTTTTCATGTGTTCAGTCGCTCAGCAACTCATCGATGTTGACGTTCTCTTTAACCAGTCTTTCCATAAAGGCGATCTCATGCTTATCCCCGGCGGTGATCAGGGGGGTCAGGGATTCAATCTGTTTGGCCGTTTCATATACTCCGACCGGCACCATCAATACCGGTATCTGCTTTGCGTCAGCTATATCCAGGATACTTCTGGGAGGTTCAATATTATTGGTGATAACGACAGCCGCTGTACACTTGTCTTCGAAGGACGCCAGCAACATGTCGGAACGGTCGCCGCTGGTTACCACCAGCTTGTTCTCCCTGTGAAACTTCACATCCGCATAGGCTGAATCCACAGAAGCGGCGCCCACAAAAACATTGTTTACCCTGCGGTTCAACCCGTCTTTACCTGCCACCACTTTCGCCAGCAAGTATTGAGAAAGATATTCCATGGAAAAGAAGGTCAGCTCCGCCTGATAAGGGATTATCCCGAGGATATCGATACCCGCTTTTTGCATCATGGGAACATAGACCGTATTAAAATCTTCCACGTTGCGGACCTTATTAATAATCACGCCCCTGAAATCGATGCCGTTGAAGTTCAGGAACTTCTTAATAAAAATAACGTTGTCCACTATATAGTTCTCTTCTCCGCCCACCACTATCACCAGCTTGCCCCCGAGATACCTGGCCAGTGACAGAACGTCCATGTAAAAGGAGATGCCGAATTCAATATCTTTGCCGCCTTCAACGAACAGCGTGCCCCGGCTGCGACTAACATCGCCGGCCATGGCCAGCACACGGTTTTTCGTCCCCTCCTCGTCATATTTAAACCTCATCTTCAGGTGTTCGAACCCAACCGTGATATCCTCAGGACTTTGAGTCATCCCGAATATATTGGTCAGCAGCGCCGCATCATAGTCCCACACCCTCTTTTTGCGATAAACCAGACGATCGCCCAGCGGTTTAATGTATCCGAATGATTTACCGGTCGCTTTAGCCAGTCCGATTATCAGACTGGTTTTGCCGGCATTGCCGTCCGTCGATCCCACTATCAGGCTTTTCATACGTTTACCTCCTTGATGGAAAGCAATATCCCCACATCATCAACCTTGAATCCCAAACCATATTGTGAGCCTTTTAACGGACTTGATATATCAATCTTTAATCCAGGCAGGTTGGATAGTGCTGATCAGCAGACCGCCGTCGATAACGATCTCTGTCCCCGTAGTGTAATTTGAAGCCGGCGATGCAAAGTAGATGGCGGCTCCTGCGATCTCATCGGGATCCCCGATGCGGCCCGATGGAAGCATGCCGGCCACCATATCGTGCGTTTTTTTTGCTTCCTCCGGCGGAAGATGAGCCCAGTGCGAATTCATCATCTTGGTTTCAATGGGGCCCGGGGCGATCGTATTAACCTGGATGTTATAGGGGATCAACTCGGCGGCAAAAGCCTTGGTTATCATGCGTGCTCCCGCCTTGGATATAGAGTATACGCTGACCGCCGGCTCGGGTTTGAAGCCGTCAACCGAAGCTATATTGATGATCTTGCCCCCTCCCTGCTTCTTCATTATATTGGCAACGGCCTGACTGGTAAAATACATGCCTTTGAGGTTCACGTTCATGATCGTTTCCCAGAGGCGTTCGTCCGACTCAAGCACGCTGGCCATGGCGGGGCTGGCGCCGGCATTGTTCACCAGTATATCGATGCGGCCTCCCAGCTTTTCCATGGCTGTGGCCACCATCTTCTGTATCTCTTCCATTTTCCCGAGATGCGCCTGGATGGGATAAGCCTCGCCCCCAAATGTCTTGATCTCAGCGGCAGTTGATTCGAGGTCAGCTATCTTACGGCTGGTGACCGCTACTCTGGCACCAGCTTTGGCAAAGCCGACTGCTATCGACTTGCCGATTCCGCGGCCGCCGCCTGTAACAATAGCTGTTTTGCCCTTCAGCGAAAATTTACTGAGCTCAAACACAAGATTACCCTCCTGATATTATTGATTAATATAGTAATCGGCTGTTACCGACAGCAAATGATAAGGCAACCGGCCTTTATTTTCAACGCAGGCAGATTAATAGTCAGGGACCGGACACACCGGCATCGACTGCCGTTCGCCTGTATCCAACCTGACAATATAATCCCTGGCCGCCAGGGATTCCAGCTTATCCACAGGCATATCGGCAATAAAGAATCCCAGCGGGTGATTGCCTACTGCGGGTATCCATGAATCTTCATGCACATTTACTCCCAGAGCGCTTAAATCATCGGCCTGCTCCGTGCTCAGTGGCTCCTTGACATAGAGATATACAAGCTGCCTGTCGAGATTTACCATAGAAAGCCCCATATCCTGCATCTGCTTTAGCCGTTGATTATCCGGCGAGGCTATTTGCTCACGACGTAGCTCCACCTGATCAAGCAAAGCGCTGCTAATCTTGCCCATATAATCAATTTTCGCCACACATGACGAAATACCTGTTAGTAAAACCAGGGTCAACAACAAAATATGCAGAGCATCTTTATAACCGGGCATAAGATACATATCAGTAATGAGACTACAACATTTAGGCCGACTCTGGTATGCTACATATACAGACATTTTACCACCGATGTTACCTGCCTATCGAAGAAGGGTCTGAGACCCGGTTATATTGGAGGGGGACCATGAGAATTTTTAATTCCGTCTTGAAATTGCTACCGGTTTTATTACTCATATCAAGCATTGTATGGCCCGTTATGCCCGTATCTGCCGATGACACGCGGCCCGAGGGGAACTGGAGCGGGACGTGGCATACCAGGTGGACCATTATGGAATACGGAGTTATCAACTCCTACGATCTCGACATGGTGTTCACGCAGTCGGGAAGCCAGGTGACGGGCACTTCCGATTATTACGGCTGGCAACTGACCGGCGCCACGTCAGGCAATAACCTTACCGGGACATGGTCAAACAGCTGGAACAATCCTGATCAGCATCCACATATCAATGGTCAGGTCAAGCTGACGCTGAGCAGTTCCGGCACTTCTTTTTCCGGTTTGATGATAGGACAATATCACTACGGGGTGTGGGACGACAGGTTCACGGTAACCGGCGCCCGGTCGGGCTCGGTTACCCCACAGCCGATCACCCCGACACCCATCCAACCACCATATATCCCACCCACACCCGATATTACACCTGAACCCGTTATACCCTCTCCCACACCATCGCCCGATATTACACCGACCCCCTACACCCCTCCCATACCAACTCCCGTTGTTCCATCATCATGGGCGTGCACTTTCACCGGGGTATGGGATACCGACTTCGGAGACCTGACCCTGAAACAGGACGGCAGCAATCTTACAGGCAGCTATACTTATCAGGGGGGTAAGATAGTTGGGACTGTAGACGGATTAACCGCTACAGGCACATGGTCGGAGGCCGACACCTACCAGCCGCCCCGCGATGCCGGCGACTTTGTTTTCACCCTGCAGCGCGGCTGCAAATCATTCGATGGGCAATGGAGATACGGCTCCTGCGACTGGGACGGTGATATTATTGGAACCAGGGCCGGCCAACCAAGTCCTGCACCTGCGCCAACTCCTGCTCCTGCTCC
>JAFGHL010000081.1 GCA_016930155.1 Dehalococcoidia bacterium
GGCGGTGGCGGCAGAATATCTGCTGATTGTTCTACGATCACAGTTTGCTCCACAACCACATTAACGGTCACGTTATCGTCAGCCAGCGCCGGCGTGGACTTGAGCAGTATTACCGAACCGATCAGTAATACTGCTGCCAGGATAGGGATCATCTTTTTCAAATTCATTGTTGCCTCCTTGGTAAATAAATTTTTAGTTGAGTGTATGTACTGGGCTTGTCATTAATCGAATAAATAATCTATTTATGCTGTGCACATCACTTCCTGATTTATATTTTGTTTTTCATACATTGAAATATATCTGTAATTCAAATATACATATGTGGGGAGGCAACTGCTTGACTGCTGGTTAACAGGTGGATGACAGGGCGCTGACAGTTTTTAACAAAATGGATGATCAATATGGTTGGCAATTTGCCGACTCTGCGAAGCAGGCTATTGATGGTCGATTGGGGAAGGAATATAATCAGGTTTAACTCCAGTATGAATCGGTAACGTTAATGGATTTGCGGCAGGACGCACGGCTATCTATTCACAACATGCTTAAAAGCGCGCGCTTTGAAGTCATCCCCATGAAAGGTGTGGTCGAGGAGGCAATGGTACTGCCTGCCCGCTCGGTTGTGACGGTGACCGCCTCGCCCCGCAAGGGGCTTGAAGCCACCTTCGCGCTTTCGGAGGAACTGGCGAAGCAAGGTTTTCACGTTGTACCCCACATTACAGCGCGGCAGGTGCGTGACAAGTCTCATTTGCATGAGATTGTAAAAAGACTTGCGACAGGCGGTTTTCAGGATGTCTTCGTAATCGGCGGAGACGTCGTCGAGCCGGTGGGAGCTTATGATTCATCAAGCGCGTTAATAGCTGATATGGTTGAGATGGGCAACCGGCCGCACCGTATTGGAGTAGCAGCTTATCCGGAAGGACATCCCCTTATTAAGCGCGACATATTGCTGCAGGCGCTTAAAACCAAGCAACCGTTGGTCAATTATATGGTCACGCAGATTTGTTTCGACCCCCGGATCATCGGCAAGTGGCTTGCGGAAGTCAGGGCAAACGACATTACACTGCCTGTATATATCGGCATTCCCGGCATTTTGAAGCGCTCCAGGCTGCTGGAGATATCTCTCAGGGTGGGCGTGGGCGATTCCACCCGGTTCCTGAAGAATCACTTGGGCATGATAGCCAGACTATTGCAGCACGATATGTATAATCCTGACAACCTGATCAGGAAAATCAGAGGACTGGCCGGCAACACGGGTGTGGCCGGATTTCATATATATACCTTCAATCAGTGCCTCTCCACCAGACAATGGCGGCAGAAAGCTTTGAAGCGTTTCAGGAATTAATCGAATTTTGCTCCTATGTATACATTGTTATCCTGAGGTCAGGTTGTGATCCGGTATGCACCGGCATGTTTGTCATTGATTACTTATATAATGTTATACTGAATAATGCGCTGTTCGCTGTATCTTGAAAGGAGGTAAGTGTTAATGGGTAGGTTTTTCCAAACTGCTGTAGCAATAATTGTCTCGCTGATTATGATAACCGGCACACTATCATGCGCTCCTTCTTCGCCCACCTCTCCGGTATCAGTCGGCAATGTCAAAGCCCTGAACACCGCCCTGGAGAAGAGTGGATGCACCCTGAAGCTGGCGCCGTTTGTTCATGTGGACTTGATCGAACTGTATCAGGCCGGAAGGCTGGCCAACGCCGGGGGCAACAACGCGGATGCGCCCTATCGGGCTGTGTTCGGCGCTATTCCGGATGATATAGTAATCAAAGATGTAGATCAGATTGCCGGCGCACAGGCGCAGGTGGACAATTGGCTATATTCAACACCTGGTATGATAGAGGGCTGGCAGTTGAATCCCAATGAGGCACTCGTTATAGTTGCCAAAACCCCTCCGGAATGCGCCTATTTTAGCTATTGCGGTTTCATCTTCTATAAATACTATGAGAAGGAAAAACAGCGAAAATGGGTATGGACAAGCTTTAATGATCCTTTGAATATCTCAACCATTAAGACTTCCGGCACACCAAATGGAGAAAAGGGTGACCCGTTCAATAAGGATACCATCATCATCGTAACAGCTGATAAAGGAACCGACCGGCTTGTACGCGATGCTGCGCTGTCGGCAGGATATACGGAAGATATTCTAAACACGTATGTGATCCCCAGTTCGATGGTTAAACTGGGCATCGGCCCTGAGTACGATACCATCGTCCTGGGACAGCGGATGGCGCTCTTTGCCGATGAGAAGGCAGGTAAGGAATATGTGAATACGGTCACCGCAGCAGTAAGGGTCATACCCGGTACTCAGGGCGTACTCGATCCATTTCCCGCTCCGGAGTTACGGGTCAGGGGCACAGGCAAAACAGAGATAGATCTGCGGCCTGCGCTCGATGACCTGCGTGGGGCTGTTCTCGCTGAGTACGGCAGCCTTACAGCAGATGAGCTGAAAACCCGGGTCTGGCTGACCGAGTCTTATGATGCCGTCCAGACTGAGACGTATGTAGCGGGAGAGAGCCGGGACACCGTCTACCTGCGCAGCGATAGCCTAAAGTTGGGCGATAATCCGGACGAGTTTGTCATTGTCTATGGCATCAATCATGCAGCGGCCGGTAAAGCGACTTATGCAAACTGCAATTTTTACGGCGAAGCCGGTTGGAACGGGGTAGCCGGTATTTACAGCACCGAATACGCAGGCAGCGCCGAGCAATATTTGCCCGGTAACCCGCTGGCTAAATATCTTTACGTATGCAAATTCGCGCGTAACTGTGGCGCCGAGAAGAACTGCGTGACGGTGCCAACCGGCCCCGGCGCTTTCGGGGTTGGTCTTGATGAGCCCGCCTTTATAGGGTTCAGGGCATATGTGGAACCCTCTACCAGAGTGGGGCCAATCAATACGGAACTTGTTTACGACAGGGTCATAAAATTCAGCGCACGCTGACAGCAAAATCTTTGTCACTATAGACGACCTGTGATACTACACTCACACTGCGTCTAGTGAGTCCTTTTCTTCACGGGCCAGTTTAAGGAAAGAAGCCACCACGGCCGGATCGAACTCGGTGCCGGCCCGATCTTTAATGTAGTCAAGTGCCTTTTCCTCGGGCCAGGCCTCACGGTACGGTCGGTCTGAGATCAGTGCGTCATACACGTCAACTACCGAGAAAATGCGGGCGGAGAGCGGTATATCAGTTCCCTTCAGTCCGCGCGGGTAGCCACTGCCGTCCCATTTTTCATGATGACAGTATGGTATATCCAATGCCTTGAGCAGGTACGGTATATGCGATAGAAGGTCATAGGCGTAGGTGGTGTGTTCCTGCATCTGCTTAAATTCCTCTTCTGATAGCCTGCCCGGCTTGAGCAGTATGCTGTCGGGTATGCCCATTTTACCGATATCATGCAGCAGCGATCCCCGATGCAGGTCGTTCAGTTCGCCGTTTGCCAGCCTGGCCTCGCCGGCCAGCCGCTTTGTTATCTCACTGACGCGGTGGCAGTGGCCGGCTGTCTCGATATCGCGCAGCTCCAGCGCGTGCGCCCAGCCCTCCAGTGTCGCATCGTAGGTCTTCACCAGCTCGGCAGCCGATCGCTGCTCAGCCCTTAAGGCCTTGAGCAGGAAGCGGTTCATGCGCATAAGCAGGGCCACAATCAGTATTATCAGCATCATCAGGGTAAAACCCCGGGTCAGCCATTCCAGAGCATCGAATTTAAACGGCAGTAAACTTGCCAGCAGGCCGGTATATCCGAAAAGGAAGAAAATACCGTAGATGAAAGCGCTGACGGCGGTGCATATCCAGCCGGCGCGTGTCCCTGTCAGCAGCAGGGCTAAAATGGGGGCTGCCAGCAGATACAGAGGTCCGGCTCCCGTGATACCGAAGATGGCCATATTGTATATAGCCATAAAATAGCTGGCTGAGA
>JAFGHL010000082.1 GCA_016930155.1 Dehalococcoidia bacterium
CGCGCCGTCATCCGCGACGTCGTCCGCGCCGTCATCCACCCCATCGTCCACCCCGGCAGCCGCCCCCGCATCGCAAGGGGCCGGGAGCAGCTGCATCATCGTGAACTCAGCGCAGAAGCTGGATGACCTGGCTCTGCGCCTGTCATACGCGGGAACCTTCGCGCTATCCGTAACGCCGTCCGGCGACAATGCCATGCAGGCCGGGCTGGTGGGCATCGCCATCTCGCCGGCGCGGGGCGAGTCCTACTATATACCCATCGGCCATGCGACCCTGGACCGCCTCGGGCAGCTTCCGTTGAAAGTAATAGTCAAGGCGCTGGGCGCCTGTATAACCCAGGAGCGCTACGCCAAAATAGTCTACGACGGCAAGTTCGACATCATACTGCTGGCACAGAACGGGCTGAAGATGGGCGGCGTCAACTTCGACGTGCTGATAGCGGCCTACCTGCTGGGCGAGAAGTCGCTCAATCTCAAGTCGCTGGCATTCAACAGGCTGGGCATCGAGGCGCGGGAGCTGGCCGACCTGACGGGCAGCGGCGCCAAACAGGTATCGCCGGCGCGCCTGGCCGTCGAGCCGGTGGGCGAGCTGGGCTGCAGCGACTCCGACATCACGCTCAGGCTCAAGGAATCGCTTGAGCAGGAGCTGCGCAGCGAGGAGCTGTGGAGCCTGTTCAACGACGTTGAGATGCCGCTGGTGCCGCTGCTGGCCGAGATGGAGATGAACGGCGTGCTGCTGGATCGCGCGCTGCTGATGGAGATGTCGTCCGCCCTGGGCGCGGACATGCAGCGGCTTGAGAAGTCCATCTATGAGGCGGTCGGCCATCAGTTCAACATCAACTCGCCCCAGCAGCTTTCGGGTGTGCTCTTCAACGAGCTCAAGCTGCAGCCGATGCAGTCCAAACGCAAGACGCAGAGCGGCTATTCCACCGACGCCGCCGTGCTGGAGGAGCTGAAGGACGCCCATCCCGTGATCAAATTCATACTGGAATACCGCCAGCTTTCCAAGCTGAAATCCACGTATACCGACGCCCTGCCGCAGCTGATCAACCCGAAAACCGGCAGGGTGCATACCAGCTTCAATCAGACGGGCACGACGACGGGACGGCTGTCGTCCAGCGAGCCCAACCTGCAGAACCTGCCGGTGAGGGGCGAGATCGGGGCAAGGATCCGTCAGGCCATAATAGCGCAGCCCGGATGGATGCTGCTGTCGGCCGACTACTCGCAGATAGACCTGCGCGCGCTGGCGCACCTCTCGCAGGACAGGGAGCTGATCGACACGTTCCTGCGCGACGAAGATATCCACACGCATACGGCCTCGGAGGTGTTCGGCGTGCCGGACGGCGAGGTCACGCCGCGCATGCGCCGCGCCGCCAAGACGATTAATTTCGGCGTGATCTACGGCATGAGCGGGTACGGGCTGCAGCAGGCCACCGACCTGAGCAGGGAGGAGGCCGAGCTCTTTATCAGCACCTATTTCAAGCGCTACCCCGGCGTCAAGAACTACCTGGAGGCCACCAAGAGGCAGGCCGCAGCCCTCGGCTACGTGCAGACGGTGCTGGGGCGACGGCGCTTTATACCGGAGATAAACTCGACCAACCGGCTGGCCAGGGAGTCCGCCGAGCGCATGGCCATCAACATGCCCGTGCAGGGCACGTCGGCGGATATCATCAAGATCGCCATGGTCAACCTGCACCGCGAGATGAAGAAGCGCGGCATGAAGACCATGATGACGCTGCAGGTGCACGACGAGCTGGTCTTCGAGGCGCCGCCGGAGGAACTGGAGACGATTAAAAAGCTGGCGCTGGAGATCATGCCCGGCGCCATGCAGCTGGTGGTGCCGCTCAAAATCGATATCAAGGTGGGACAGAACTGGGGTGAGATGACCTGATGCCCGAACTGCCGGAAGTCGAAACCATCGTCAACAGCCTGAGGCCCCGCGTGGTGGGAAAGACTATAGTAGGCATCGTCGTCAGGGACACCCGGCCGATACAGCAGATCGGGGTGGAGGAGTTCTGCCGGCGCCTGATGGGTAGAAGCATAAAGGGACTGTCGCGGCGCGGAAAATATATCATTTTCAGCCTTTCGCGGGGTCAATATATGATCGTCCACCTGCGCATGACCGGCGCGCTGCTGTGGAATCCGGCCGGGACGGAGCCTTTCTCACGACTGGAGTTCATACTGGACGACCGCTCGAAGCTGGTCTACACCGATGTCAGGCGCTTCGGCACCTTCCTCCTGGCGCGTGACGCGGGTAAGATAGTGGGCAAGCTGGGCATCGAGCCGCTGGGCAGCGAGTTCACACGTTCGGCGCTGGCTTCATACCTGGGGACCCGCTCGACGCCCGTGAAATCGGCGCTGCTCAACCAGGAGCGCATCGCGGGCATCGGCAATATGTATGCGGACGAGGCGCTCTACGCCGCCCGCCTGCACCCGCTGCGGCCGTCCAACTCGCTCAAGCCAAAAGAAGTAGTCACCCTGCACAGGTCCATCAAAGTAGTGCTCAGGAAGGCCGTGAGAAACCAGGGCGCCAGCATACGCAACTACCGCCGCCCGGATGGAGAGGCTGGGCGTGCGCACGAGGAATTCGCCGTGGCTCACCGCGGCGGCCTGCCTTGTCCGAGCTGCTCCACCGCCATAACACGCATCGTGGTAGGACAGAGGGGCACCTACCTCTGCCCGCGCTGCCAGGCGGCGCCGGGGAAATCAAGTAAAGCTTCAGGAGGACAACATGGGCAAAGATAAATCCACCAAACCAACACACAATGATCCCACCGCTACAAACGATATCGACACACTGTGTAGTCTGCTGGGCAGCAAGGACGGCGTCACCAGGAGCAAGGCCAGGGCGGCGCTGGTCGATATCGGCAGGCCCGCGGTGAAGGCGCTGGTGGGCGCGCTGAAGGACCGCAACCAGACGGTGAGGTGGGAGTCGGCGAAAGCTCTGGGACAGATCAGCGATCCCAAATCCATCGACGCGCTGATTGCAGCGCTGCAGGACAGGCTGTTCGACGTGCGCTGGCTGGCTGCGGAGGCACTGATAGGCATAGGCGATAAAGCGGTCGGACCGATCCTGCAGACAATTGTGGACAATCCGGACTCGGAGGAGGTAAGGGAGGGGGCGCATCATGTCCTGCACGACCTTCGGGCCAGCCGCTACCTGGACATACTCAAGCCGGTCATCGCCTCCATGGAGGATGTGACCTTCACGCTGGACATCCCGCTCGAGGCCAAAAAGGCGATTAAAGCTATACGCTGACCGATATAGCGCCGGAACAATAGTCTATTGCAATGTCATATGATTTGTGGTAAAACAGGCCAGACATTGAAAAGGAGGTGGCCATTATGCCAGCCTGGGTTACAACAATCGACCAGATCGGACCCGAGAAAGTCCTGCACGTTTACGACCCTTCCACCGAACTGAGGGGAGTTGTGGTCGTCGATACCGTATCCATCGGGGGCGCGGCGGGGGGCACGCGCATGCTGCCCGATATAACCACCGAGGAGATATTCCTGCTTGCACGCGCCATGACCCATAAGTTCGCCATCCTCGACTTCCCCATCGGCGGCGCCAAGGCCGGCATCTGGGCTGAGCCCGGCATACGCGGTCCGCAGCGCAGGGAACTGATGCTGTCCTTCGGCAGGGCCGTCAAGACACTGCTGGGCGCGGGCGTCACGCTGGCCGCCGACATGGGCACCGACAACGACGACGTAGCGACTTTCTTCGAAGGGGCCGGCGTGCCCAAGAAATTCACCGGCCTTTCGTCCCAGATGATCGACGGCGAGCCGCTGGAGGACCACGCCACGGGTTACGGGGTGGCGGTGGCAGCGCTTTCGGCCTGCCAGTTCGCCGGGGTCAACATCAAGAACGCGAAGGTGGCCATCGAAGGCTTCGGCAAGGTGGGCGGCGGCGTGGCCCGCTACATCAGCGAGTCCGGCGCCAGCGTGGTGGCGATCTCGACCATCGACGGCGGCATCTACAACAAGGACGGCCTGGATGTGAAAGCTTTGCTGGAGGCGCGCAAGACGGCGGGCGACAAGGCTGTCACGGAATACAAAAAGGCCAAACGCATCAGGAGCCAGGAGATCTACAGCCTGCCGGTGGATATACTCATACCCGGCGCGCGGCCGCACGTGATAACCAAAAAGAACGCGGGCAGCGTTAAAGCCAAAGTCATCTCCAGCATCGCCAACATACCCATGACGGACGAGGCCGAGGCCATCATCTTCAAGAAGGGCATACTGGCGGTGCCTGATTTCATATCCAACGCAGGAGGGGTGATACTGGGCGTGGTGGACGTCCTGGGCGGCAGCTCGGACGACCTGTTCAGGGTCCTGCGCGACCTGATCGGCCCGCTCTCCTCCAGCATACTCAGCGAGGCCAAACAGCAGGGCATCAATCCCAGGGCGCTGGCGGTGCAGAAGACCACGGCCAAGGTAATGGCAGCCAGGAGCGAGCCGCCTGCCGTGGACCTGGAGAAGCTGATCGTCGATATGAGGAAACGCCTGGGATTCACTGGGTAATACGGGAGGTTTTTAATGGCACTGACACAGATATACCTTTACGCAATGATCGTCGGGATAATCGTTGCCCTTATCCTTTGGTGGACGACAAAAAACAGGCGATATTTTTACAGCGCGGCCCTGACTGCATTCATCTGGTGCTGGCCAACTTTCCTGATCGAATGGTACGGCATCTGCGTCCTCGGCATCTGGTATAATCCGACATCATCGGCGGCGCCCGAAGTCCCCTGGGATTTCCTGGTATGGTCGTTTGTCCTGGGCATCGGCCTGCTGTATCTTTACCGCACCGTCTACAACAAAAAGCTTGTGCTGCTGTTTTTCATCATAGCCACAGCCGGCACGCAGGCATTTTTCATCGCCATGTCCATCCTGTCGGGCAAATGGGCCCACAGGTTCGGCTGGAATCCTTACTGGGGCTTTGTACACAATCTGGTATTGCTGTCCCTGCTGGTCGCGATCGATATGCTGCTGAAAAAGTATGTGTTCAACCGCATCAGGCTGGGCGAACCCGGGAAATAACGGGATATATAGATAATTGATATTGGAAATCCAATAAAAAACGCATAGGAGGAGGGTAATTATGGCAGAATCGGCGCAACAAGCACTGGCATTACTGCGCGACGGCAGCCACTTCCAGTGGTATGTCATTCCCCTGCTGCTGCTCGTCATGTACGTCTACGCCAACGAGGTCGAAAAGAAGAACTGGAGCCTGATACTGGCCGGACTGGCCTTCTGGTTGATGGACTGGTTCAACGAGATCTGGAACGGCCTGGTCTTCCATTTCACCAACTTCGCCCCGGTCTGGGGCACACCGGATCATGGCAGCGCGCTGGTGCTGCTGATCGGCCTCAATATCGAGATCACTTTCATGTTCTCCATTATGGGCATCGTCATGTGCAAGATGCTCCCATCGGACAAGAACTTGAAAATACTGGGCATAAACAACCGCCTGGTCTTCGCCGTGGTCGGCGCGATCCTGGCGGTGGGCATAGAGTGCCTGCTCAACTGGGTGGGCGCGCTGACCTGGGAATACAGCTGGTGGAGCATGGGCGCCCCCTGGCTGATCTGGCTGATCGGCTACCTGCCCTTCTTCCTGGTCAGCTACTGGGTGCTGGACATGAAGACTATTAAGAGCAAGCTGATAACCGTCGGCGTGATCGGGGCGGTCGATGTTCTCTCGATCATCATCTTCATGTGCTGCTTTAACTGGATTTAGACCACATTACAGCGCTGCTCAGACAGGCCGCCGTTAACGGCGGCCTGTTTTTTGCCCCGGACCCACCACCCTGTCCTCCAAAAGTATGACCTCCGCATGGTACGTAAGAACGACGCGGGAGATTATTAAATCCGCTTAAAACCATCCCAACCTCCGATGGAATGCGCCCCCTTGGCATGTATACTTAGCATGTCAAAAGGAGATTATTAAGTGCTACATATAAAAACATCCATACATGGTTCCGCAGAATACACCGTGTCGGAAAGGCCGGTGAACTTCGGCAGTAGAGGTATACAGCTCAACGGGACCCTCTTCATGCCTTCAGGCGCGAGCAAAGACCACCGCCTTCCCGGCGCGGTTATGTGCCACGGCTACGGCGGCGACCAGATAGCATTCGAAAACAGCGCCAGGGCACTGGCCTCGGAGGGCATAATCGCGCTGACCTTTGATTTCCGCGGCCACGGCTGCAGCGGGGGTACGCTGGACGGCAGTATCGTCAATGATGTTATCGATGCCTGGGATTTTCTGCACAGCCGGCCTGAGGTCGACCCCAAGAGCATGGGCCTGATAGGGCACAGCATGGGCGCTTTCTCAGCCATCCTGGCGGCAGGTAAGCTAAAAAAGGCCAAAGTGCTGATAGCCCTGGCCTGCCCGGGTGAAATCAAGAACAAAGTGGTCAGGAACCCCGACCATTTCGTCCATCCTCTGCTGCGACTGATAGCCAGGTCCATCTTCCAGTATTTCAACCTGGTCAACCAGGTCAGGATACGCGTAGATTGGAGGAGGTTCCTGGAATTCTGGGTCAGGACAAAGCCCTCGGAGGCGCTGTCCGGCCTGGAAGACTGCGCCAAGCTCTTCGTCTTCTGCCTGGGCGATCATACTTCCCCCTACAACAGGTTCCTTCACGCGTACGCCATGGCCAGCGAACCCAAGCAGGTCATGATCTCATGCGGGAACCATACTTCCATGATAGAGCCGACCGAACTGCGCGCGCAATGGCAGAAATGGGCTGTAGGCGCATTGCACGGCAGGCACCCGCACCTTTAATACGATTAATTCTCACAATCCAAACCTCCTTAAACAGGACAGGGGGCCGCGCGGCCCCCTGTTTTATTTGCATCCCTGCCGTTGTATAATCGCTGCCGGACACCATGGGCATTTTCAGCCGCCTGGCAGACGCAATCTTCCGCATGGCCACCTCCGCAGACAACAAGAGGCGCTGGCTGTACACCGCGCTGGCGGCGTTTCTCTTCGGCTGCTTCCTGGCCCTCTTCTTCATCGGCGCATACTTCACCGACAGGTGGCTCAACCTGACCCCGGTCGTATATCAACCCTGGAACATCATACTGGGGCTGATACTGCTCGTGCCGGGCGTATCCATGATGAGCTGGACCTACATACAGTTTTTCAAGGCCAGGGGCACGCCCGTGCCCATCAATCCTCCTCTGAAGCTCATCACCACGGGACTCTACGCATACAGCCGCAATCCCATGCTGATGGGCATATTCCTGGTATTCTTCGGCGTGGGTGTCCTGACAGGCTCGCCCTCGCTGACCTTGCTCTACTCGCCTCTGCTGGTCCTTTTCTTTTACTTCCAAATCACCAGAGTCGAGGAGATCGAGATGGAGATGAAGTTCGGCCAGGCCTACCGTGAGTACAAGCATAGGGTCCCCAGGTTCTTCCCCGGGTTAAGCCGCAGCAGGTAGTGTTAATCCGAAGGCCTGAGCCGCATGCCGGCCCTGCGGCGGTAGTATCCGTAAGCGCGCACAAGGGCAGTGGAGGCCCGCGCGACGGAGGGGAATGCGGCGAAACCCGCATCCAGCATCTGCTGGAAGGCCTTCTCCGGCAATCCATCGTCACCGGGCGCGGTATTGACGTTCATGGCCATTACGACCGGCTTTGGTGAAACGCTGCCCCACGCCATCAGCGCCTCAGTGTGAATTTTAAACTGGAAATCGCGCGGCACGAAGGGATCCTGCTCGGGTGTTGAATGCAGCAGTATCAGGTCCACTCCCTCCCAGATGCCCACAGCAGCAAGCGCCTCTTTGGCCTTATCGATGCCCCAGTAGGGATTTATGTCAAGGGGATTTTTAAAAATGTTGCCTGCATCAAACCTGTATATATTCATCAGGGCCTGCCGGTATTGCGACGGCAGCAGGGGCATGGTGAGGCCGGCACGGCAGCAGTCATCAGAGGCCTGCACGCACGAGCCGCCACCATGGCCGACCACCAGCGTCCTCAAACCGGTGACCTCCGGGCAACGCTGGAGCACCGTGACGACGTCGAACATCTCCTGGACGTTGTATACCCTGATGGCGCCGGTCTGACGCAGCAGGGCATCCCAGGTCAGGCTCGATCCGGCGATGGCGCTGGTGTGGGACACCGCCGCCTGCGAGCCCCCGCCCGTATCCGCGCATTTAAATACTATAACCGGTTTGCTGTCGGCGGCCCTTCTCAAAGCTCTCAGCAGCCGGGGGCCCTGGTTGGTGCCCTCTATATAAGCGGTGATAATATCGGTGTCGGGGTCCTCTGTGAAATACTCCAGCAGGTCGCACTCGTTGATATCGCAGGCGTTGCCGTAGCTGACGACCTTGCTGAAATCGATGCCTCGCCTGTTTGCTTCCCTGATGCCGATGATGCACTGTCCGCCGCTCTGCGCCAGATATCCCACGCTGCCCGGTTTTTTGGAGAAATTCATGCCGAAAGCCAGTGTTGATTCCGGGCAATAGATGCCCATGCAGTTCGGTCCGATGATACGTATGCCGTAACTGCGGGCGATGCTCACCATCTGTTCCTGCAACTCCGATCCCATTTTGTCCTCTATCTCGGCAAAGCCCGAGACAAAGAGGTGCATGACTTTGACGCCTTTTCTGCCGCATTCCTCAACAAGCGGAAGGACATACTTGCTCTGGACGGCGGTAATAACATAGTCGACGGGGCCGGGGATATCGCTGATGCTCTGATAAATCTTGATCCCGCCGACCTCTCCCTCTCCCGTCCCAACCGCGTAGAGAGGGCCCTTATATCCGTATTCCAGCAGCATTTTGACGAACTGGTTGCCCAGCTTGAATTTGTTGAGAGCATCAGGGACTGTGCCTGCTACCGCCGTTGAACGAGGATGAAAGATATAGTCAAGCGCAGGTTGATTTTTATTCGAAGACAACTTGTCAGTCCTTTTCAAAACGCTATATTCTAATCTAAGGGCAGGTCAAAAATCCAGCTTCGCATACGCGGAACGAATACCCGCATGGATGCAGCCGGCGTGCAAGGTGGCACGGGCAAAATAATAGCGGGCGGCCGCCGGCCGCCCGCTTGTCGCCTGCTTGTAACAGGCCGTTACAGCCCGAGCTGAACGGCCACGTTCTCCCGATGGTAGTCTGCATCGCCATAGACAATTTCAGCCGCCTTGGCCCGGCGGAAGTAAAGGTGCATATCATGGTCCATGGTAAAGCCGATGGCGCCGAATATCTGGTGGGCCAGCACGGCCACGCGCTTGAAGGCGTCGCTGGTCCAGGCCTTGGCCATAGAGACCTCCATTTCGGAGGGCAGACCCTCGCTCTCGGTCCAGGCCGCCTTATACGTTATGAAGCGTGAGCCGTCCACGTCGGTGACCATGTTGGCGCAATAGTGCTGGATGGCCTGGAAGGCGCCGATGGGACGGTTGAACTGGACCCTCTCCTTGGCGTAGCTGACCGCCATATCCAGCGAGGCCTGGGCGCCCCCCACCATCTCGGCGCACTTGCAGACGGTGGCCTTCCTAAGTATGGCTTTGACGACCGGCCAGCCGCCGTTGAGCTTTCCCACTAGATTTTCGGCGGGCACTTTAACATCCTTAAAAGTTACCTCGCACAGCTTGTCCCGTCCCAGCGTCTTAAGCAATGCGACCTTCAGGCCTGCGCTCTTTGCATCTACGATGAAAATACTTACCCCATCCTCGGGATCGGAGCTCTTTTTGGTGCGGGCGACCACCAGTATGTAATCGGCCACGTTGGCGTCGGGCACGAACATCTTGGTCCCGGTTAACACATAATCCTTACCCGATGCTTTAGCTTCCGTATCGAGAGAGTCCGGCGAGTAGGTCCCCTCCACCCCGGTCAGCGCCAGTGTTATGATCATGTCGCCGGAACATATCTTGCTGAGATAGGTTTCCTTCTGTTTTTCGCTTCCCGCCGCCAGCAGTGTGAAGCCGGACAGCACCACCGTTGAGAAGAAAGGTCCGGGCACTATGTTGTAGCCCATCTCATCCAGCAGGACGGTCAGGTCGAGCAGGCTGCCGCCGTTTCCGCCATACTTTTCGGGGAAGGGCAAACCCATCCAGCCCAACCCGGCCATCTTTTTCCAGAGGTCCCGCGAAAGGCCGGTTTCGCTTTCATCCAGCTCCCGCACGAGCTTCTTGGGACATTCCTTGCCCAGGAATTCGCGCGCCGCTTTTTTCAACATCTCCTGCTCTTCGTTCAATCCAATATCCATGTTTGTCCCTCCCGGTATTAATTAATAAGAATCCGCTGTTTTATTTACGCTTGAGCCCCAGGCCCCGCTGTGCCAGTATATTGCGCTGTATCTCCGAGGTCCCCGCGCCGATCACGGCCGACAGGGAATCCAGATATCCCAGAGAGAACCTTCCTTTGAGCGGCGCGTGAATGGAACCGGGCCAAAGCTGTCCGTAGGGGCCCATGATCTCCAGGCCGGTATCGGCCAGCTTCCTGCTAAGCATGGTGCTCACCAGCTTGATCTCGGAGGCCTCGATGTTGGGAAAGAGGTTGTTGTCCATCATCCAGGCGGTGCGATAGTACAGCACATAGGCGATTTCGATCTCGATGGCGAGCTCCGCCAGCCTGGCCCTGATCCGCGCGTCCCGGCTCAGCAGTTTGCCGTTGCGCCTGGTTTCTCCGGCATAGTTGAGCAGGTCCTCGAAGCGCCTGCGGAAACCTCCCATGGATATGACCAGCCTCTCAAAATCCAGCGCCACCATGAGGTAATAGAAGCCCATGTTCATTTCGCCTACCACGTTTTTTTTAGGCACCCTGACGTTATCGAAGAACACCTCGTTGAACGAGTGGAAACCGTCGATATTGATGATGGGCCTGATGGTGATGCCGGGAGTTTTGTTGTCCACGATGAACAGCGTGGTCCCTTTGTAGGGCTGGGCATCCATATCCGTTCGCGCCACCATCCAGCCGCAGTCCGCTACGTGCGCCCCGCTGCCCCAGATCTTCTGGCCGTTGACCACCAGGAAATCCCCGTCCTCGACCGCCCTGGTCTGAATGGCTGCGAGGTCTGAGCCCGCGTTGGGCTCGCTGTAGGCCAGCCAGAACTTGAGGTCGCCTTTGACTATTTTAGGAATCCACTCCTGCTTCATCTGCTCGCTGCCGAAGCGCAGGATGGTGGGGCCTGATATGAGCGTGGAGACGTCCATACCGGGAGCGCCATAGTAGCTGACGATATCAAAAAATATGGCCTGTTCCACAAACGAGCGTCCGCCTCCCCCGTATTCCTTCGGCCAGGCCATGGTAAGCCAGCCGCGCTCACCCATTTTGCGTCGGAATTTCTCCACTTCCGGATCTCTGATCTCAAATTCACCGATGGCGCCGTAACCACCCGGCCAATACAAATCCCGCTCCGCATAGCCCCTTGGCATCTCGTCGAGAATGAACTTCTCAACTTCACGCCTGAATTTGTTTTCAGCTTCGTTTAGGCGAAAATCCATATGCCCGGGTACACCTCACTTTATTCCGACACCGCTATTTACGTGGCAGGCCAAGCCCGCGCATGGCGATGATATTGCGCTGGATTTCGTTGGTGCCCCCGCCCACGCCGATGGACAGCGACGCTAGGTAGCTTCTGAATATCTCCGCATTCCCGATCGCCCTCGGAGAGCCGAAGGCAAGCTGCCCGTACTGACCCGCCACACGCATGCCGGCGTCCGATATCCTGCGCAGCAGCTCGCTACCGAATATCATGGCCTGGGACGACTCGTAGTTGGAATGCCCGCCCTTGCTGTAGATCCAGGCTATGCGATAGCAAAGCATGCGCGCCACCTCGATCTCGATAGCCATCTCCGCCATCAGACTGCGCATGATGGGATCCTCCGATATCATACGACCGTTTCTTTTGTTGGTCTTGGCATACGTGATCATATGGTCCAGGATCAGCTTGTTCCATGCTGCGGTCTGGACGCCGGATCGCTCGAAGTCCAGCGCCATGGCAAGCTGGAACCAGCCGTTATTCTTCTGGCCCACAAGGCTGTCTTTGGGGGCGCGCACGTCGTCAAAAAAGACCTCGTTGAACGAATGGCAGCCGATAACATTGATCAGCGGCCGAATGGTGATGCCCGGGCTCTTCATATCGATCACGAACATGCTCATATTGCGGTGCTTGGGCGCCTCCGGGTCGGTGACTGCCCCCAGCCAGCAGTAGTCGGCATAGTGGGCATAGCTGCACCATATCTTCTGGCCGTTGATTATATAGTTGTCCCCCTGCTCGGTTGCGCGCGTCTGCAGCGATGCCAGGTCGGAGCCCGCGTTGGGCTCACTGTAGCCAAGGCAGAATATTATGTCGCCTTTGGCTATGCGGGGAATATAGTCTTTTTTCTGCTCCTCGCTGCCGAAATGCTGCAGCGCCATGCCCACCCAGTTGACCGTGATCTCGGTCTCGATGCTGACCGGCGCATCACAGTAGGTAAGTTCCTCGGCCAGTATAAGGCGCTTGATGTGCCCCAGTCCCGCGCCGCCCATCTCAACGGGATAGGCCGGCGCCAACCACCCTTTGGCCCCGAGTTTCTTCTGAAACTCACGCGATATTTTCCACGACTCCTCCGTCTCCTGCCAGAATCCGGTGGGCAACTCCCGCCAGCGCTGCGGTATGGCAGTCTTCAACCAATCCTTAACTTCCCCGCGAAATGCTTCCTCTTCAGCACTGAACTTAAAGTCCATGGCGTTGTCCTCCTGTCTTCACATATCCGGCTTAACCATGCCCTCCCATCGGCCGGGACACCAACTTGCCGGGCTGACCGACATTTTATCAAAAGGCATACCCTTAATCAATATTAACTAATCGGTTAATCAATAAATTTTAACAAACGTATTTTACGTTCATCTATGGCTGCACAATTCCGATTAAAACTTGTTTACATGACTGCATAATTGTTATAAAATAGGCGGAAATCTCCAGGGGGATGAGCATCATGAAGTATTTCGAGGATTTCAAGCTCGGAGAGAAAGAGGTATCCAGGGGACGTACTATCACGGAGGCCGATGTCACGATGTTCGCCGCCCTCACGGGCGATTGGTATCCCCTGCATGTCAACGAGGAAGTCGCTAAAAATACCATCTTCGGCGGGCGCATTGCTCACGGCTTCCTGGTGCTCTCCGTGGCATCCGGGTTTGTCACACCGTATGATACGGCTCTCATAGCCTTCTACGGCATGGACAAGGTAAGGTTTACGGGCCCCACCAGATTGGGCGATACCATTCACCTTGAAACAGAGGTTGCCGAGCTCAAGGATAAGGGGGATTTCGGTGTGGTATCGAGCCAGTGGCATGTCAAGAACCAGCGTAACGAAGATGTGGCCATATGTTTGATCAAGGTGGCGGTGTCCAAAAAGCCAAAAAAGTAGTCTATCAGCAGTCACTACTTAAGTGCAGCAAGAAGAAGGTTAGCGATGCAGAGGCCAGGTTCAATCTCCACGGGCATTGAAGGCGGGTTACATCCGCACGGTAATCCCAAACACGGTAACGGGAAACAACCGCGCTGAATTCAATAGAATTTAAAATATTAAAGGAGGCATACAATAATGGCTGGCAGAGTTGGAATAGTGGCGGCCTCCTCGACAAAGTTCGAAGCCGCCAAACCCTACGAACACCTGATGGACCTCGTGGTCGAGGTCACTGACAAGGTGGTCGAGGCCGCGGGAATCAACCTCAAAGACGACGTCGAAGCCGTCGTAAGCTGTTCCCAGGACTTCTGGGACGGCAGGACGATCTCATCCATGCCCATACCCGACGCGGTCTGCTCACACCTGAAAGACGAATCCAAGGTGGCTGGCGACGGCGCCTACGCAGTGCTTTACGGCGCCATGCATATCCTTTCAGGCGACAACAATCTGATTCTGGTGGTGAGCCACTGCGAGGAATCGATCACCGACGGCACTATGATTGAGAACTGGTCGATCGACCACGTCTATCACCGCTGGCTGGGCCTGGATTACACCATGGGCGCGGCCATGCAGGCCAGGCGCTACATGGACAAATACAAGGTCACGCCCGAGCAGTTCGCCAAGGTCGTGGTGAAAAACAAGGGCAACGCGCTGAAGAATAAACTGGCGCAGGATGCCAGGACACTGACGGTGGACCAGGTGCTCAAGTCAAAGATGCTGGCCGAACCCATCACCGAGCTGCAGAGGAAACCCGTCTCCGACGGCGCCTGCGCCATGATCATGGCCAGCGAGGAAGTGGCTAAAAAACTCACATCCAATCCCGTATGGATAACGGGTGTGGGCAATTTTTACGAGCATCACAACCTGGGCGACCGGGACCTGGCTGAATGCGATGCCCTGATCAAGGCTACTAAGAGAGCCTATAAAATGGCGGGCATCAACAACCCTGTCAAGGACCTGGATTTGGTCGAGCTCTCCGAGTACTACGCTCCACAGGAGCTGTTGTGGACGGAGGGGCTGGGCCTGTGCGGACGCGGAGAGGGCGGCAAGCTGATCGACAGCGGCAAGACGCAGTTTAAGGGCGAGATACCCGTCAACCCGTCGGGTGGCCTGCTCTCAGGCGCGCCGGTGACGGTGGCCGGCATGGCCAGGGTGGCGGAAGCCGTCTGGCAGCTGCAGGGAAAGGCAGGGGAACACCAGGTGCAGGGCGCCAGGCGCGCCGTCGCTCACGGATGCGACGGCCTGGCCGGCCAGATGCACTGTGTACTCGTTCTCGAAAAGGGAGGTAAATAGAATGGCAAACAGGGTTGCAATCGTTGGAATCGGCCAAACCACCCATAGCGGCCGCAGACCCTACGTCAATGACGGCGAGCTGATTTACGACGCCGTTACCAAGGCACTGGAGGATGCCGGCCTTACCATCAACGATATGGAAGCCGTAATGGCCGGGAACATGGATTTCTTCGAAGGGCATCATCTGAACGATGCCATGTTGAACCTCTACAGCGGGGCGGCAGGCAGGCCGGGATTCAAAATGAACACCGGCGGCACGGTCGGGACCATGACGGCCATACAGGGCTGGTATCATATAGCCTCGGGTTTATACGATATCTGCCTGGTGATAGGTTGGGAGAAGCACGACGAGGGGCCTGCGACGCCGGCAATCTCCACCATCACCGACCCGGCGGTAGACCGTCATTTCCTGGTAGGGGCCATCGGCGGACTGGCAACTGTCTCCGTGGCCTACATGCAGAGGAGCGGATGCAAGCTGGAGCACGCAGCTATGGTTCGTGCCAATTCATCCCAGGCCGCGCACAGAAATCCCAACGCGCATATGCGTGAGATATATACCGTAGAAGATGTTATGAACGCCAGGATGGTGATGTACCCCCTGAACCTGCTGATGTGCTGTCCCACCAGCCTGGGCGCCACCGCAATGGTACTGGCCAGCGAAAGCAAGGCCAAGAAAATCTGCAAGAAGCCGGTCTGGATGAAGGATCACGTAACCGTCCATGTCGAGTACGGCGGAGCGCAATTCGGAATCGGCGAGAAGCGCTGGACGTCCCACATGGAGGCCGGCGCCAAGCTGTTTAAACGTAACCATATCACCAAGCCGATGGTTGAGACCCAGGTCTTCGAGATGTACGACCCCTTCGCCTTTGCCATCCCCATGTGGCTGGAGGACTTCCTGGTTTGCGAGGCCAACGAGGGATGGAAGCATGTGGAGAAAGGCGACCTGAAATTAGAGGGATCATATCCGGTCAGCCCGTCCGGCGGCGTGCTCTGCACCAACTCCATCGGCGACTCCGCCATACTGAGGATAGCCGAGGCGGCCCTGCAGGTCAGGGGAGACGCTGGCGAGCACCAGGTGACCAGGGATATCAAGCAGGCCCTGGCCAGCGGCTTCGGCGGCTCATACTGGTCCGACCTGCTGCTGCTCAGCAAGACCATTGATTAACTGGAGGGAATGATTGATATGAAGCAAAAAGCACAGGAAGAGTTAATTTACATCGATAAAATGATGAAGATCCCCTATAAGTGGAGGACGGGGGAGGTCTGGGGCGAGTTTTTCAGGGAATTAAAGGAGAACGGCATTATCTATGCCAACCAGTGCCCTACCTGCGGGCGGCAGTTCTGCCTGCCCAAATCGGTCTGTACGAGGGACCACACCGTATGCACGGACAGGTCGAAGTGGATCCCGGTCGGGCCCAAGGGAACGGTCGTGTCCTATTTCATGGCGGAGCAGTCATTCCTGCTGCCGACAACAGGAGAGATGCTGAAGATCCCCTTCGCAGTGGGCATCATATTGCTGGACGGCGCAACCGTCATAATGCAGCACCAGCTGGAGGAGACGGATGAGAGTAAGATTAAAATCTTCATGCGGGTCGAGGCGGTAATCAAGCCCAAGGCGGAGCGCAAGGGCAATATCTTCGACATAGTCCACTTCAAAACAATTACCGAGTGATTAAAGAAGAGATAGGAAGGAAATAACTATGGAAGCAGTAAAAAAAGAACCTGTCATTTTTGAAGGCTTCGTCATCATGCCCTACAAGTACTCCGTGGGCTCCATGGCCAGCA
>JAFGHL010000083.1 GCA_016930155.1 Dehalococcoidia bacterium
AACTATTAAAATCTATATCAAGGATAGCGGTATAATGTTTTGCAAGGTCTCTCTAACTCAAAACCGACAAATCAGAGACAGTAACTTGCACTGCTCATATTTTGACATCGGTCAATTTAAAATATATGCTTTATACCAACTGAATATTTGAAGCAGGGCGCACGCGGGTGACCGCGGGCTTAAAAGGAGTGCAAACCGGTGCGATACCGGTACAGTCCCGCCTACTGTGAAAGTCAGAACGCCACCCTGCCGAAAGCTGCCTCCGCGGAGTAAGGGGGCGGGATTTGTTATTTGTTAACAGTCCCCCCTGTCCGCATGGGCAGGGGATTTTTTTATTGCGGATGTTATCTGTGAACAACGGCTGGAGTAAGGCGATTATTTACGCGGCACTGGCTGCTGCTTTAAGTGTATGCGCATGCGCCGCGCCGGCCTCGCTGGAGGGATTGCGAGACGACTCCGGCAATATCATAACTTCGGCCCCTCCCGCTGAACGCATCATTTCCCTGGCTCCGGCCAACACCGAGATAGTCTACGCCCTGGGCCTGGAGGACAGGCTGGTGGGCGTAACGGAGTTCTGCAACTATCCTCCCTCCGCCGCAGACAAGACTAAAGTGGGAGGATTCAGCACGGTTGACATCGAGAAAGCGGTGGCGCTCAAGCCGGATTTGGTACTGGCGGCTGAAATCCATGACAAAAGCGCCGCACCACAGCTTCAAAAAATGGGCTTCCGCGTCGTTTCACTTCACCCCAAAACGGTTGAGGGCGTCATCCATGATATCAGGATCACCGGCAGGCTGTGCGGCGCCGACAACGCCGCCGCCATGCTGACCGCCGACCTTCAAAAACGCGTTGATGCCGTGATAACGCTCACCGCCGACATGGCGCCCGAACTGCAACCTCGTACGCTGATTATCATCTGGAACGACCCTCTGATGGTGGCGGGCCGATCCACCCTCATCGGCGATATCATAGGCCTGGCCGGCGGGACCAACGTTGCTGCGGACATCTCCGGCTTCGCCTCCATGAACCTGGAATCGATCATCAGCGCCGATCCCCAGGTCATCATCGTGCCGACCAGCATGGATAAAGGCGGCGACGCTCTGTGGGATTTCGTAACTACCGATCCTCGCCTGGCAAATGCTTCCGCAATTAAAAACAACTGCATCTATAAAATCGACGGCGACCTGATGTACCGCCACGGCCCCCGCTGCATAACGGCCCTGGAACAGACTGCCTCCTTCCTGCACCCGGACCTCTTCGGCAGACCCTCACAATAAATCACCACTGGAAAAAAGAAACCTCTAAATGGATACTGCATTAAAAACCGAACTGAACCTGCACCGCGCCAGGGTATACCGCGGGAGGCTGCTATTAATACTGGCGGCCCTGATACTGGCCTCGGTGGGGCTGTGGGCTGTCACAGTCGGCAGCACGACCATCCCTACCCTCGATGTCCTGGCAATCCTGCAGGCGAGGTTATTTGCGCCCGAAAAAGCCGACGCATACTCGGCCGTCTACAATACCATCATCTGGGACATCCGCCTGCCGCGCGTTATCATGGCCGGCTTCACCGGCGCCGCGCTGGCGGTGGCGGGCGCGGCCTATCAGGGCATGTTCCGCAACCCGCTGGCCGATCCCTATCTTACAGGCGTCTCCCAGGGGGCTGCGCTGGGCGCCGTGGCCGGCTTTATGCTGCCGGCCGCCGTGCCGGCCGCTCTGGTGCCCGTGCTGGCCTTCATGGGCGCCATACTCAGTGTGGCAGCGGTCTACTCTATCGCCAGGACCGGCCGCACGCTGCCCGTCACCACCCTTATACTGGGCGGCGTGGCGGTGGGGGCATTTTTAGCCTCGATCACTTCCTATCTCATCATCATATCGGACGAAAAGGTACACGGCATCGTTTTCTGGCTGCTGGGAACCTTCTCACTGGCCGACTGGTGGCGGGTGGCCATTATGCTACCCTACATACTCGCGGGAACAGCCGTACTGCTGCTGATGGCGCGTCCTCTCAATGTCATGCAGCTGGACGAGGAGCAGGCCGAACAGCTGGGCATAAATGTCGAGCGCACCAAGCTGATCATTTTAGCGGCCGCTACACTTACAACTGCTGCAGCCGTATGCTTTTGCGGCGCAATCGGTTTCGTGGGCATCATCATTCCCCACGCAGTCAGGATGACCTGCGGGCCGGACTACCGCCTGCTTCTTCCCATGTCACTGCTGGGGGGAGCGGCTTTCCTGATACTGGCGGACACCGCCGCCAGGACCGTCATGGCCCCAACCGAGATACCCGTGGGCATTATCACCGCCATCATCGGCGCGCCCTTCTTCCTCTACCTGCTCAACCAGAAGAAAAAGGCGGTGTTCTGATGCCCGTAATATCACTCGAAAAAGCAGGCTTCAAGTACGGGGAAAAGGCTGTTCTTCATGATATCACGCTGCAAACGCGGCCGGGCGAGTTCCTCACGGTGATCGGTCCGAACGGCTCCGGCAAGAGCACAATGCTCAAGGGTATGTGCGGACTGCTGCGGCCGTCCCAGGGCTCGGTGCAACTGGATGGACGGGCGCTGGCAGGTTGCGGCCGGGCACGGATCGCCCGCAACATCGCTCTCATGCCGCAGAGCGCTTTCCTACCCGAGCTTTTCACCGCCATGGAGATCGTGCTGATGGGCCGCACGCCTCACCTGGGACTGCTCAGATATGAGGGAAGCAGCGATATTCTGGCGGCGGCCAACGCCATGGAGGCCACTGAGACCTCAAGTCTGGCCGGCCGGCGCATCAACCAGCTTTCCGGCGGCGAGCGGCAGCGGGTGCTGATCGCCCGCTCTCTGGCGCAGGAGGCCGGGATACTGCTGCTGGATGAGCCCACCGCCAGCCTGGACATCAATTACCAGGCCGGCATACTGGATTTCCTGAAAAAGCTCTGCCGCGACAAGGGGCTCACTATCGTCTCGGCACTTCACGATGTCAACCTGGCATCACAGTTCGGCGACCGCATTATCGTCCTCAAGGACGGCGCCGCTTATAAAGAGGGCGGGCCGCACGAGGTTATTAATAGTCGCACACTTCAGGATGCTTTCGGCATCGACGTCACGGTCTTTACGCATCCGGTCAACGGACTGCCCACGGCTCTGGTAACATCGGCGGCCGAGAGAGGTCGCCTGTAATGGAGTTTTCGGGCCTGTATATACTGTGCGGCGCACTGCTGCTGGATGCCTTGATCGGTGAAGCCTCCAATCCCCAGCATCCCGTAGCCTGGCTGGGCAAACTCATTTCCCTGGAGCTTAAATCCGAGCCGTCCGGCGGGGCGCGGCGTCGGCTATTCTTCGGGGCTGTTATCGTCGTTGTTACCTGCATCGCGATAGTCCTGCCTGTCTGGCTCGGCCTTGCATTCCTGCTCAGCCTTAATCCGGTCATCTATATATTTGTTTCAGCCTACCTGTTTAAAAGCACCTTCGCCCTGAGAGGACTGTGGAAGGCCGTGGAAGATGTCAGGCTGTGCCTGCAACGCAACGATCCTGCAGAGGCCAGGCTCAAGGTAAGGTCGCTGGTCAGCCGTGACACCTCGGGCTTATCGGAAGAACAGCTTATGTCTGCGGCCGTCGAGTCCTGCGCGGAAAACCTGTGCGACAGCTTCATAGCGCCGCTTTTCTATTTCGCGATCCTGGGCCTGCCGGGGGCCCTGATCTACCGTATCGTAAATACCTTCGACGCCATGATCGGATATCACGGACGCTGGGAATACACGGGCAAATTCGCAGCCCGCCTGGATGACGCACTCAATTACATCCCCGCCCGCTTGAGCGCGCTGCTGATCGTATTTGCTTCGGGCATCTGCCGGACCGACGCCAACGGAAGCTGGCGCACCATGCTTCAACAGCACGACAGGACCGCCAGCCCCAACGCAGGCTGGACCATGTGCTCAATGGCCGGCTCACTGGGCGTCGAACTGGAAAAAAACGGCGAATACACGCTGAGCGGCGGCAACGCCGCCCTGTCGAATACCGTGGTATCGCAATCGCAGGCCGTGATGCTGACGTCGGCAGGTATCTGGGGACTGATAATAGCCGCGGTGGAGGCGCTGATTGGGCTTGCGCATTAATCCTCATATCCACAGCCTTCCCCTCATCGAACACGGAGGAACGGGTTATGCCGGGCTGAAGATGTCAGGAGTGCTGGATTTCAGCACCTGCTGCAATCCCTACGGTCCACCTAAAGAAGTCTATCGCGCCCTGCGCGCAATAAATATACGTGACTATCCCGATCCGCATTCAGGCGAGCTCGTGACAGCCCTGGCCAGCAGCCTGGGGACAGCCGCCGACCGCATTATAGCCGGCAGCGGCTCGACCGAGATCATCAGGCTGGCCGCTCTGGCCTGTCTGGCGGCGGGTGATAAGGCCGTTATACCATCGCCGACTTACGGCGAATATGAGCTGGCCGCCGGCATCGCCGGGGCCACCGTCGTCAAACATATACTGAATGAAGACGCCGACTTCCGCTTGGACCTGGATGAACTTGCATCAGTTGCCCGCAAACACAACCCCGGAGCCGTCTTCCTGTGCAATCCCAACAATCCCACCGGGCAACTTCTCCCGCAGCAGGACCTACGCGGGTTTGCCGGAAACCTGCCGGATACCCTGGTTATACTGGACGAGGCCTATATGGCATTCACGGATGAAACCCCCGGCGGGCCCGACCTGACGGACGAGCCCAACGTTTTAATCGTCCGCTCCCTGACCAAAGACTTCGCGCTGGCCGGACTGCGCCTGGGTTACGGCCTGGCCTCTCCGTCCGTCATAAATATCCTGAAAAAGGTGCGCCCTCCCTGGAACGTCAGTTCACCGGCCCAGCGGGCGGGCGTAGCGGCAATCGCATGCGGCGGCTATGTCCGGCGCTGCAACTCCCGCATGCAGAGATGCCGCGCCTACCTGACGCGCCGGTTGTCTGGAATGGGATACAGGATTATCCCCACCGACACACATTTCTTCCTTGTCAGGGTGGGAGACGCAGCCGGCTTTAAGCGCCTGCTGCTCGGGAAAGGATTCCTGGTGCGCGACTGCGCGTCCTTCGGGTTGCCGTCTTACGTGCGCATATCGCCGCGCAGTATGCAGGACTGCAGAAAGCTGGTTCAGGCTATTGCCGGAACAGCATGGAAATTGGATTAACGCCTATGCTGTACAATATTGTTTGTGGAGGACCACATGTCGGAACAGGATTTTAAAGGCCTGGTGCAGGTTTATACAGGCGACGGCAAGGGCAAAACCACCGCTGCGCTGGGACAGGCATTGCGGGCCTGCGCGCAGGGGCTCAGGGTTGTCTTCATACAGTTTCTCAAAACACAACCGGGGGGAGAGCATTTCTTTGCCGACAAATACAGGCCCTTCGAGATCATCCAGTTCGGCAAGGGCGACCTTTTTAAAAAGGGAGAGGATCAACTGCTGTCCGAGACACGGCAAGCCTACGATTGCGCGGTGAACGCCCTGACCGGGGGAAAGTACGACCTGGTAGTACTGGACGAGATATTCATCGCACACTGGCGCGGTTTCCTCAGCCTGGCGCAGATCATGGACCTGCTAAAAATGAAGCCGCCCAACGTGGAGCTTATTCTTACGGGACGCAAGGCGCCGCAGGAGGTGGTCAAGCAGGCAGACCTGGTGACTGAGATGCTCATGATCAAACACCCTTTTTCGGAAGGCGTCCACCAGCGCAAGGGGATCGAATATTAAATGGTTTATGCACCCCAAGAAGCGGGCGGGTTTAAAAATGTGGGGCGTACCTTCAGGTGCGCCCGGAGAAACTTAAATGGACGCTTCAGCTAAACTGCAACGATTGATCGACCGCATCAGGCCGCCCGACGAGTCATTCCAGGAAGCAGCCCGGCGCAGGCTAAACAGCCTGACCAAGCCGCGCGGCAGCCTGGGAGCGCTGGAGGACCTGGCCGTACAGCTCGCCGGCATACGCGGCGAGGCCATCCCTCGCATCAGGCATAAGGCTATTATAACTATGGCGGCGGATCACGGAGTGGCCGCCCGCGGCGTCAGCCTCTATCCGCAGGAGGTTACCTCACAGATGGCCCTCAATTTCGCGGCCGGGGGCGCAGCCATTAACGTCCTTTCCCATATGGTCGGAGCTCGCGTGGTCATCGTGGACATGGGTATTAAAGGCGGGTTGCCGTCATACGAGGGCATCCTGTGTAAAATGATCGATTTCGGCACGGCCGATATGAGCGCCGGCCCCGCCATGAGCCGTGAACAGGCCATAGACAGCCTGCTGTCAGGCGCGGAAGTGCTTGAAAATGAACTGGCCGCCGGACTCGATATAGTGGGCGCCGGCGATATGGGCATCGGCAACACGACCTCAGCCAGCGCCATCACCGCGGCCATAACAGGCGCAACCGTACGGGAGGTGACCGGGCGCGGCACCGGCATCGGAGATGAACAACTGGAGCATAAGATCGAGATCATAGAGCAGGCCCTGGCGGTCAACAGACCCGACCCCGCAGACGCCCTGGGAGTGCTGGAGAAGGTGGGCGGCTTCGAGATAGGGGGCCTGGCCGGAGTCCTCATTGCCGGAGCGGCCAACCGCATACCGGTGGTGATTGACGGATTCATCTCGGGCGCCGCCGCCCTTATAGCGGCGGTCATCTGCCCTCAGATTAAAAACCACCTGATAGCCGCTCATCTATCGGCGGAGAAGGGGCATGCCGCCTGTTTGAAACACCTGGGGCTGCGGCCGCTGCTGGAGCTTGACCTGCGGCTGGGAGAAGGAACAGGGGCGGCGCTGGGCATATTCCTGGCGGAGTGCGCGATCAGCGTGATGCGCGATATGTCCACCTTCGAAGGTGCCGGCGTGTCCGATATCCCCGCAGGAGGCCCATCCTGAGCTTTCTGGCCGTGCTCCGCTTCCTGACCATACTGCCGGCGCCGGCATCCGGTTCCCGCGCGGGCGATACGCGCCCGGCTGCGCCGTCAGCCGAACAGCGCAGCGAACATGCCTCTGCCGAGATGAAGACCGTGCTCATCCTGTCCGAAACGCCGGGCGCGGACGAAGAGATACGCTCGGTCGGACGTTCCACAATATATTTCCCGCTGGTAGGGCTGATCATCGGGTTGCTGCTTGCCCTGCTTTATATCGTATTCCGCGCGGTCCTGCCGACGCCCGTGAACTGCATCCTGCTGATAGGAGCGCTGGCCGTTATCACGGGAGCGCATCACATCGACGGCCTGATGGATACCTGCGACGCCTTCGCCGCAGGCAAAACCAGGGCGCAGCGGCTGGAGATCATGAAGGACACCCGTGTCGGCGCCTTCGGCATCACGGCCGCCATACTCGTGCTGCTCACCAAATATATCTGCCTCTCGGCAACCGTCGGCGTATCCGCCCTGCTGACGTTTCCCATGCTCAGCCGCTGGGCCATCACGGGACTGGCGCTGATATTCCCCTCCGCCGGAGACAGCGGCTCCTTCTATGCCCTCAAGAGCGGCGCCGACTGGGGCGGATTTATCGGCGCAACGGTCATAGCGCTGGCAGCCGCCATACTGCTTAACGGCCTGGTTATCGGCCCGCTCATCATGCTGGGTCTTTTCGGCCTGCTGTACTGCCTGGGCGTGCTCTTCAGGAGTTACTTCGGCGGCCTGACAGGCGATTGCTGCGGCGCGCTGATCGAATCCGGTGAAGTTATGGCGCTGATCCTGAATATCGCGCTGCTGCGCCTTCTGCCCTATCTGTCCAGCTATAACCTGTTTAAAATCACCTTACCGTTTTAATCAACCATGCCTTACCATAAAAAAATAATCCTGATCTTGGGAGGGGCCCGCAGCGGAAAGAGCTCGTACGCTCAGCAGGCGGCGGCGGAGAAGGGCGGCAGCGTGCTCTTCTGCGCCACGGCCCGGCCGCTGGATGAAGAGATGCGGCAGCGGATAGAAGCGCACAGGCTGTCGCGTCCTGCCGGCTGGGACACGCTGGAGGTCGCAGACAACCTGGCCTCAGCCCTGGCGGATAAGGCGGAAAGTTACGAGACTATACTAATAGACTGCATCACGCTGCTGACCGCCAACTGCATGGGGAATATTACCAGCGGAAAGCAAGCTGAAGAATGCGTTGACGCTGAGATTGAGGGCCTCATCGGTTTGATGCAGCGGTCGCGCTGCAGTTTCATACTAGTCTCCAACGAGGTAGGCAGCGGCATCGTTCCGGACAACGCTCTGGCACGGGTCTACAGAGACGCCCTGGGGAGGGCCAACCAGCGTCTGGCCGCTGCGGCCGACGAGGTAATACTCATGACGGCAGGCCTTCCACTGAAGCTGAAATGACGCACGGCTTTGCCTTAAAAGTCTCATTTTCCTATTACTTTTGGGGCAACTAGCGTTTTTGCCTCAGAAGTCCAAAATGTAGGTTCAAGTCCGAGTTCATAAATTGACTGAATCAGTACACATATATTGTGGCAGATGATTTTGCACAGGACTTCGTTAACCTGAGCCGTAGGAGTTTTAGCCTTAACTGATGTCCCGAATTTAGCCTTTATCATACTGAAAGTAGTCTCTACATTGGAACGTTTGTGATAGTGCTGTAGGAAGGTTTCACGATTAAAGTTATAGAAGTGCCACATACGATTCCAGATATCGTTCATATCATTGTAGGAAGCGTCTTTCTGTATAGCGGCGTTTGACCTGAATGGAATAAAAGCTGTTCCGCCAACCATCTGAGTTGCCTTGATGTTCCGTTTGCTGGAATAGGCTTTATCTGCTGAAACTTCGTTAATCTCGAATGTTTTAGATGTTCGGCTAAGAAGTGGTGCAAATTGTGGATTGTCAGCAGATTCATACGGGTCGGCTTCTACACTTGTTACCACGTGTGTTTTAACGCCACACATGATATGGGTTTTTATCCAGGTCTGTTTTGAGCGATTCTTACCATATTTATGATCGAACCAACGGCGGTAGGTGGACGTGGAAAATCCAGAGGAATCAACTGCAAAATCGGTTTCTATGGCTTTCAACGGGCTTGCACTCTGTTCTATTAGACCTTTTAAGATCGGCGTGAGTTTGGGATTTTCAAGATAACGAAAGGCACTATTGTAATGCGGGGCTTTATCCATAAAGCCGTCATTTTGGGCTTCTATGAGGTCGCTAGTAAGCCTTCGGCCGGACATCATGCAATAAGACTTATAGACAAGTGAAAAAACGATGTCTGATAACGGAAGGCGTGGTCTGCCAAACTTATAAACAGGCTGTTCAATGCCATCACATAACTCATGCAATAGCCTCAGAAAACGCTCTGTTTCGTGTGTTTGTGCCTGATTATAGGTGTGCCACTCTTGTCCGTACGTTACTTTAATCGCCTCTGTATAAGTTACTGTTCCATCTGGTTTAGTCTCTCTCTGTATCACGTACTCCACGGCATGAATATGTTTGCAGGGCAAATGCCGTTCCTCGAAATCGGGACAGGAGCAAAATGGTTCACCCTGGTCGAGATTAACGATGTACGTGCCACTCCCTGACTGAGAAGGTACTTTCCAGCCGAGTTTGTTCCTCTCAATTCGAGCGGTCGCTGCGATTTGTAATCCTCTTTCTTGTCTTGCGTCCATTTCATTTACCTGCCTACTATATACTGTATTAGTATATTACCATATAAGTAGGCATTTGTCAATACCCCTTGACTATATTACTAAAAAGGTATATACTTATAATGAAAGTTTGGGGATGGAGTTGAAGTATGGCGACTGAGACTATTGAGATCAAGGCACAGGGATTCCGGTGCGAGAGGTGTGGGCATGAGTGGATTCCGAGAGATATTAAGAAGGAACCGAGAGTTTGCCCAAAGTGTAAAAGTCCTTATTGGAACGTGAAGCGTAAGAAGTAAATACATTTATTACCTTTCTTTGTTAATCAGACTTAGAGACTTATTAGATAACCAAAGAGGCGACCCTATATTTTGCAATAGTATCCACCACAATGATCTATTCTTCTGTTTTAAAACCCATAGCCCTACTAAAAAAGCAATAATCTCAGCCATAAGGACAACAATCAAGGGCAATGGTTCAGGTAGATTACTCGGTTGTCTCATACATATATACACTAATAGAAACAATATATAGAATATTGTCCATATCCAATTCAAATGTTTTTTACACCAACTATAAATTTTCATCATCGTCTAACCAAGGTCTTTGTTCTTTCTCTTTTGGTTTAATGGCGTTGTTATTTTTTAGCCATAACGGGGAAAACCACCCTATCAGTAACAGCCACCATAAACTTCTCTTTTTCTGCCATATTATCCAAGCATTAACAATAGTGAAAGTAATTGAAAAGAATACAAAATATATTGTCATGCCGACTTCAAATACATTTGGTTTAAATGTTGGCAACACCAACGAGAACAATATGCCCCACGCTATAAACAAATTGAGGAAGTACGTCCAGATTAAATGTTCTTTACACCAATTATAGATTCTCAACATTTGTCACCTCACTGAGACTAATCTTCTTTTTGCGTGATTTATCAATTTGTTAAGATTCTTCGTCATTAATGTATTCTGCTTTAATCTCTAACTCATCGCTTAATGAATCAGTAAATAGTCTTTGCCGAGCGTACATATTCTCTAAACTAGTCATTGTCTCAGGTAATATTCGTGCAATGCCTTGTGTGTCAATGACCTTTCCCCGTTAAACCGCAGCACCCTGTCTTAGAGTCCTCGAGATATAATAAAATATCGCGGGAGGGCTCAATTGAAAGCA
>JAFGHL010000084.1 GCA_016930155.1 Dehalococcoidia bacterium
TCATTGAATCACAGAACGCCCATGGAGTATGCTTATACAACGGCCGGATTCTAAGCGCTGCTGCTGCTAAACGCGGGGGAAGGTCATACCCCGGGTTAGCTAACCGGCGGAAACGCATATCTTGGCGACGCTGCAATCTCTGCATATGTCCGTGGAGTCAATTCGACCAGTGTAATGTGCCCGAGCGAAGAAATCATCAGGTCACGCAGCGTATAACGTTCCAGAATTTTGTGGTAAAACTGCCCTTCAAGCAAAAGAGATGCGAAACCGTGAACCAGGCTCCATACATTGATGGCCTCCACGTCCGAGGGCCCGGGCCGCAGCAGGCCTGCGGCCTGGCAACTTTCCACTATACAAACGAGCTGAGAGAAGCACTTATTGGACAACTCGACGAATTCGGAATAATCCTTCTCCCGCTCCAGCACGCTGGACAACGTCACCTTGAAATGAGCCGAATCGCTGAGCGCAAACTGAATATAGGCCCAACTGGCTTCAATCAACTGACGCACGGGCTTGCGCTTGTAACGCCTGATCACTCGCGCCGTATTCTCACAGATTATACGAAAGCCTTCCGTCGAGATGGCAGCGATCAGCGACTGCTTATCGGCAAAGTGCGCATAGGGCGCTGTATGACTGACGCCTGCCTTGAGGGCAACCTTTCTCAGGCTCAGACCGCGAACGCCATCCCTGGAAAGGATCTCGATTCCCGCTTTAATCAGGGCGTTCTTCAGATCGCCGTGATGATATCTCTTGACCGTCACGTGAGAATAGTAATGTTTTATCTTGACAACGTCAAGATTGACCATTTATAATCTTGACATTGTATAGTTTAGGCTTGGAAAGGAGGAAAAAAATGAGGCCGGATGAATTATTAAGTCAACCTGTGGCGCTTCCCGATGGTATAGACTACGACGATTACATCATCGGGACGTATACCATCACCTATCCCGCGATATTTCCGGTACCGAAGCTGGCCCCGCTGCTGGCAATTGAGCAGAGCACGGGTACCTGGGTCCCCGTACCGGGAGAGACGCCTGAAGTGCGGAGAAACCATGTTGCCAAAGTAATCGGTGTGTATGAGATACCCGATTACGAATTCGAGATTCCAGCCGGGGTACAGGATAGAAACTGGATGGTACAGATAGCCTTCCCCGCAGTGAATATCGGGCAGCAGATCCCCATGATGCTTACGGCGGTAGTAGGTAACATCTCCATGGGAGGCAAGATAAAGCTTGTAGACGTCAGATTCCCCAAGAAATACATAGCCGGATTTAAGGGGCCCAAATTCGGCATTGAGGGAATCAGGAAGTTACTGGGCGTAAAAAAGCGGCCGCTTCTGAACAATATGGTTAAACCATGCACCGGCTATCCTCTGGAAGTGGGCGCCGAGCTTTTCAAGCTGGCTGCCATGGGTGGCTGCGATATCGTCAAAGACGATGAATTAATTGCGGATGCTTCGTTTAACTCAATGGCGGGGCGGGTGAAACGTTATATGCAGATAGAGAAGCAGGTTTACGAAGAGACGGGCGAGCGTACGTTATATACCGTTAATATATCCGACAGCGTGCCGAAGATTTTCGAAAATGCCCGCCGCGCAATCGAGCTGGGCGCTAATGCCCTTATGATCAATTACATAGCAGTCGGACTGCCGGTCATGCAGGCCATCGCCGAAGACCCCAAAATAAACGTGCCCATACTTGCGCATATGGATGTGGCCGGCGCCATGTACATGTCCCCCTGCCACGGCTTGAGCTCACACCTGGTTCTGGGTAAATTACCCAGGCTGGCCGGCGCGGATATAGTGGTTATTCCCGCTCCTTACGGCAAGGCGCCTGTGATAATTGAAAAATTTGATGCAGCGGCCAGGAATCTCACTTACCCGTTGTACAATCTTAAGCCGACCTGGCCGATGGCATCCGGCGGAATTACACCAACTATGGTACCCCAGGTCATGCAGGAACTGGGCAACGACATAGTCATAGGTTCGGGGGGAGGCATCCATGCTCACCCGATGGGGCCGGTAGCAGGCGGCAAGGCCTTCAGGCAGGCGATCGATGCGACGCTCAAGGGCATTTCTCTGGAGGAATACTCCAGGACTCATAAAGAGCTTGCAGCTTCGGTCAAACAATGGGCTGACCCGTTCAAGGGATTCAAGAAATAATTGTAATTTAAGGAACCTTCAGGCTATTTTCCCTTTAAAGTAAAGCATCCGACACAAGTACGGATTTACAGGCTGCATGGATCGCGCGATCCATGCAGCCTTTCATTATGGATTCTGCATCCGACACTTTCAGTACAATAGCATCTTAATTTGTGATGCGTAAACCGATGTTTTAACGTTTTATTAAAATCTATTTCAGGGCTACGGTTGAAAAAGATTTTAAAAAGATTCCCCATAAAGATATCAAGAAAATCCTGCTGCGGATAGAAGACCTGACCCTCGAACCGCGGCCTCCTGCCTGCGAAAAATTAACGGAGCAGGAACAATATCGAATCCGCCAGGGACGCTATCGTATCGTATATTCAATCCAGGATAATGCACGGACCGTCTGGATAGTTAAAATCGGTCACCGCAAAGATGCCTATCGCTGAAGACAGCGAATGCTATTGGCATAGGTTGAGGTTATTATATGCTATCTGTCGAATGAGATTTGATGGGAGCGAGGCAGTACATAGCCCAGCCCATATACTGACGTTGGAACTGTAAATAATCATCCTGGTCAGAACGAAAATACTTGAATACTTGTTCACGGTCAGGATGGTTGGGATTTTCCTCAAGCCAGCGTATCAGTCCATACCAGCTATCCGAAATGTATCTGTCCCAGTCGTCGTAGCTTGCACGGATTATGTATTCGAGTTCAAAGCCTTCGTCCCGCGTAAATCGAGCTAGTTCCGCTTCTGTGTGGGTAGTTGTCTGTTTTTGGGCGTATTCCGGATGTACCTGATTGCTGAGCCAGTATGTTTCGCCGATACCAAGTCGTCCACTCCGATGGACAGCCTTCTTCATTGCGCGGATCGTCTGCTGATAACCGCTAAAAACAAACGTTGCTCCAATACATGTTGCGGCATCGAAAGCCCCTTCTTCAAATACATAGTCAGCCGCAGGGGAGCAAACGATTTCGATTCGGTCCGATAAACCTTTCGAATCCAATTTTTGCCTGGCCCTGTCACAGAACTCCTCGCATATATCTATGCCAATACCAGTGATACCGAATTCCTCAGCCCAAAGAACGAGGGGCTCGGCACAGCCGCAACCGAAGTCGATGACCCGGTCCCCTTTTTTTAATTTTAGTCGTGTGCCAAGCTTGATGATTTTTTCAAGCGTGGAAGGGTTCAGTATCTCCATATAGCGGTGTGAGATACCCATAATGTCAAAAAATTCCATAATTTAAGACTCCTCCGGAAAATGGTACTCAATTAAAAAGATCTTACGGATCCTGAAGCTAATCTTGTGTTGATAATGTTATAACGACGGCCCCAAATTGTAACCCTATTATAAACATCCTAGACTTCTGCTTGAAAAGAAGCAAGCAGTACCGGTCATAATCTTACTATTTAATAGACATCGACACGACCACATACGCCAAAGGGTATTGAGGACTTACTTATCTCATTTAAAATAAACGTCGGGAAGTGGATATTTGTTATCTCAAAAGCTGACAAATCCGGGGCAAGCGAACCTTCTTGAGCACTTTTTAGCAACTGCAGAACACTAAAGTTCGGGGTATTCGAACACAATTGCTATTGTAGGATAATTTCAAAATTCACTGAGCTACAGCACGAAGTGCATTCATATTACAGGTCGGCACTCTTTTTAGGCTTGTCTACAATCATACCTGCCAGTATTCTGGCGTTTTCTTCCAGATGCTGCTTGTTAGCACCAAGATAGTCAGCAGTGGCATCGCTGATCTGACGTATTATTCTTTCCAGTTCAGCACGGTCATTTTTTGACAGTTTCCCAAACACAGATTGAAACAGTTCATTTATACTGGGGCCTAATTCATATAAAAGCTCTTTCCCTTTCTCCGTTATATTGACATCAACACTTCGCCTGCTCGTCTTCGATCGGCGTCTGGTGACCAACTCGCTTCTATACAATTTATCGATCATCGGAGTGACGGAATGGACTTCGATCGGTAAGAGCCGCGATATGTGGGTTGGAGACATGGGTTTCTTGTTAAAATATAGGGCCTGAAGCGCTACGAATTGCGAGACTGTAATATTTGATGACTTAATACTCTTTTCAATAGCTTTTGTCCATATATTCGCCGCCTGTGCAAATATAATCACGGTCCACAGATACTCTGTGAAAGCAAGATCCACATCAGTGTCTTTTTTCTTAAGCTTCATTTATCCAATCCAACCAGATCAGGCTTAAGCCTGACAAATTCCATAAATATATATTTATATCATATTACAGTCGGATACCAATTAAGTCAATGATTAAATATTTGGGGTAATATAATACATTCAAATAAATTCTGCCAATGAAATATAGAGCGTCATCTCTTGCAAAGTATATTCGGACAACATTCGGATGGAAGAATGATTTCGACAACCGACGCTGTAACAGGTTGACCTGTGCGGACTTTTCAATCAATTTGGTTATTGCGACCCCAGTATATTGCCCAGCCTGTCAAAGGTATATCGTTTGCCGGTCTTTATACCGGCCAGGCGCCTGGCAATATTCTTGATATTTTCCAGATTGTATGCGCCCATGATGGCAATCTGCTCCATTCTGGGGGATCCTCCGCCATGTACTCCGGCATACTGCATAACCCCGGCGCCTTCGGAGCATGACATGTCCTGCACCCAGGCAAAAGCCTTAAGAACATCATGAACATCCACATCCGGATTACGGGCCATATATTTCTCTATGAAAGGTTTTGTTTCTTCATGGATCCAGTCCCCGTATCTGGGCAGCGTAGCAGGCATGCCGCCGGCGACATCTGCGAGAATATCATATTCATGATAAATATTGATTCCGGCGTGCCGGCGACTAACATTGCAGTACATAATATCAGGCACCCACGTACCCGATGGAGATCGGTAGCCATTAATTGCAGCTGCAATTCCTGTGCCATAACAAAGCTCGGAAGTGCACACAAGCTCGGATATTTTCTCTCTGACATGTTGCTCTTTCTCAATACCGTTGATCTCGGCCATCAGAGCAGTGGCACCCGTCAGCACATCGGTCATGGCAGGCTTACAGCCGGTGTAGCTGTGACGATGGAAGAGCGCAAAGGTAAGGGCCATGTACCCGCCCATATCATTTTCGCCGCATAGAAAAACATGCTCCCAGGGGATAAAAACATCGTCGAAAACAGTCATGGAATCGGCTCCACCCCATGGACCCGGCGAACCCTCGCGCTCATCATATGTGAAAGCGCTGACTATCTGCTTGACACCTTCTGCATCCGCAGGTACTGTAAAAGCCACCGCCCAATCTTTATCATCCGCAGTAAGCGCTCTTGTCGGCAGTACATTTATCCATTCAGCAGCTGGAGCGAATGAATTGTGAACCTTGGCGCCGCGTACTATAATGCCGTCGCTCTTTCTCTCTATTATTCTTAAATATAGGTCGGGGTCTTTTTGTTGGTATGGCCTCCATTTACGATTGCCTTTCACATCGGTCTGAGCGCAGCAAGCAACATCATCTGTTTCCTGGAATTTTTTCAACCATTTCTCAAATCGCTTGTAATACTCTGTCCCGTACTTTTGATCTGTTAGGAAGCAGACAACCGAATACGCATTTATTGAATCAATTCCCATGCAGCGAGCCACACAACCACCCACCTGGTGACAGATAAGCCGGGTCATTTTCTGTTTGGACATTAGATCGGTCATGCTGCGATGCACATTATTAAAGCGATTTATTTTTTGTCCCGTAAGATGAGACGTTGCCGTCAATATATCCTCATACTGCTGAAATTCCGGATCATGGATAATGTCATAGGTCTTGGATAATATATTGATGGCGCCCTGCAGCCGCGGATGATTGCGGTCAACCAATTTGCCGTCCATATAGATATTCCGCCGCATTTTGCTCAATCTTTGCCTGTATTCATTTGAGGTAATCATCGATAGTTCTCCTTCATTTTATATGTTCAATATTGTATGTATTTCATCGTTTCAAGTTATGGTTTTAACGATCATGCATTGAATTCATTCCCAAATAACATTGACAAACTTATTAGGAGTAATTATAATTTCTTTCATAAAAATATGCATAATAATAATATATGTTCTAATAATATGCAATAAAGATATAATTGTCAGTAATAAGTTTGGCATTTAAATACATGTATTTTGGATCTGAGGAGAACAAATGGCACGTGTAAAACTGGTTGAGAAAGAGCAAGCTGATCCAATTATTAAAGAAATATTCCAGATACTGGAAGATTTGAAAATTCCCCTGTCTAATATTTTCAAGGTGGTAGGCAACTGTCCCGGAATCGGCCGCAATTTTATAGAACTGGGTAATTCATTACTTAACCCTGAGTATATTGAACCGAAGCTGAGAGAGCTGGTTATCTTACGGGTTGGAAACCTGCTTCAATCGGACTACGAATTCACTCACCACGCGCGTATCGGCATTAAGGTCGGCTTGACCAGAGAACAGGTTAAAGATCTCGCTGTCTGGAAATCTTCAGACAAATTCAGTGAACTGGAGCGCGCTGTTCTGCAATACACGGATGAGGTTACCGTGAATGTCAGGGTCAGCGACAGCACGTTCGCAGATCTTAAAAGATTCTTCGATGATCCGGCTATTGTCAAGCTTACAGCGATTGCAGGCTACTATGGAATGGTATCGAGAATGCTGGAAGCGCTGCAGATAGAATTGGAACCATGGGCTAAGCCTTTCATACCGTAAGCCTTAAAGGATTTCAGTAGTCATAAAAAATCTCAGGAGGATTAAATGATAGTAGTCGACAGGCATGCTCATCTTATTGGTAAACCTCAATGGATCTCGGAAGCGGCTTACATGCCCCTTGCGCAAATATGGGCAGCCAAGGAGCCGGATCGGAAGCCGGAGATGATCCTTCCCAAGCTGCTGAATGGAATAGCTGACGGCACCGGCGGAAAGATGTTCTTGGACAACATGGATGCTGCCGGGGTTGATATCTCCTTCCTTCTGGCCTCGGATGTCTGGATACGTAACAATGGACAGGAACCGCCGATACCGTTTGAAAAGCAGCTGGAGGAATTGGCCGAGGTGCAGCAGGCCCATAAGGACAGGCTTTATGTCTGGGTTTACGTCGATCCACGAAGGCCGAAGGCACTCGAGCTGTTTTCCCGCGCAATCGATGAGTACGGGTTCAAAGGCTGTGGAGAGATATCAGCGGAAGGTTTTCGCCTTGATGACGACCTGATTCAGCCCATGTTCAAGAAATGCGCGGATTCCGGTATCCCCATCGATATCCATATACGTTCCGGCATGGGACTGACAACGTTTGGAAGCGACGTCAGTATCAACAATGCGTCGCATCCAGAGCACGTTAAGAAGCTGGCCAAGAGATATCCCGAACTGAAAATATTCATAGCGCATTCCGGATACTCGTCATGGTGGCAGGCGGTTATACAAACAGCCCTTGAATGCCCTAATTGTTATCTGGATCTTTCCGATTGGAATTACGACCTGCCCAACATGGCCGAGTTCGTGGCCAAGCTCGCTGCGATGAGGGACTCCGTGGGCGCCGAACGAATATTCTTTTCCAGCGACCAGATCTCCGGCCCACGCTTTTGCGGAGAGAAGTCGACGCTGCCGCAATGGGTAAATTTCTTCAAGACGCTCCCCGAGCAGGCCCCCAACTATGGATACCATTTTACTCGGAAAGAGGTTGATCTTATTTTAGGCGGTAACGCACAAAGACTATTTAAGCTGCCTTCTCCTGCAAAGAAATAGAATAATAATATATAGATACCCGGGAGGTTTCTACAGTGGGTTTACTCGATGGAAAAGTTGCAGTGGTCACCGGAGCGGGAGGCGGGCTAGGCAAAGCGGAGTCTTTGCTCTTCGCCTCCGAAGGCGCCAAAGTCGTAGTGAATGATCTCGGCGGTAAAACTGACGGAACAGGAGCTTCCGCTTCCCCGGCTGATATAGTAGTCGCCGAAATCAAGAGAATGGGTGGAGAGGCAGTGGCGAACTACGACTCGGTCGCGACCTGGGAAGGGGGAGAGCGTATCATCAAGACCGCAATCGATACCTTCTGCAGGATCGATATACTGGTCAACAACGCCGGTATCGCGCGTAATCGCATGATTTTCAATATGACGGAGGAAGAGTGGGATATCGTGCAGAGGGTGCACCTGTACGGACATTTTTACTGCACCAGACATGCCTGCGCATATTTCCGTCAGCAAAGGTCCGGCCGCATCATAAACACTGCCTCTCAGACGGGTCTGGGCAATATGGGGCAGGCTAACCTGGGGCTGACCAACTACAGCGCGGCCAAGGAAGGTGTCGTCGGCTTCACACGCACCGTGGCATTAGATATGGCTAAATACGGGGTAACCTGCAATTGCATACGCCCTATGGCAGCGACACGTATGACCGTCTCACCGGATTTGCAGGCCGCCCTCGAAAAAGCTTCGCAAAAGGACTCAGGCGATACTGCAACCGGCCTCGAGGCGGAGATTAAACGAATGTCTCCGGCACATATCGCATCTCTGGTTGTCTATCTTGCCACGGATGCCGCCGCAAATATAAATGGAAAAAGCTTCCTGGTGGGAGGAGGTGAAATCGGTCTGTATTCTGAGCCGGAAATCGCATCCAGCATTTTCAAGGACGGCATATGGACTGTGCAGGAGCTTGTGGATATCATGCCCAGGAGCGTTACCAAAGGCCTTCCGGCATCGGTCTGATCGATAATCAAACGCTTGCCGATCCAAAAAGGCGCGCGGCCTGAAAAGCAAACATCCGTATAGCATTCTTTTCAGATAAAAAAATCGTCAAAGGAGGTTTAAAAATGGAGAACGTAATCGTTATTGGAGCCGGCTACATGGGTGGCGGTATAGCCCAGGTTGTGGCACAGGCAGGCTATCGCGTTTATCTGTACGATTCCAAGCCCTCAGCCGTTGATAAATCCCTTGACCAGATCCGCTGGTCCACTGAGAAGCTGGAGAGCAAGGGGCAGCTTAAAGATCCTGCAAAAGAGGTACAGGGAAGGATAAGTGCGACACCTGATCTTAAAATCGCCACCAGATGCCAATGGGCTTTTGAAGCAGTTTATGAGGATATGGAACTCAAAAATGATATCTTTAAAGAACTGGATAATATCTGCCCCGTACAAACGATACTTGCGAGTAATACATCCAGCATACCTATCACTAAATTGGCCTCCGGAACCAAACACCCTGACAGGATTGTCGGTGTGCACTTCTCGGGCCCCGTGCCCCTGATGCCGCTGGTAGAGGTGATCAAGGGTGATAAGACCTCCGACGCTGTTTTCAAGGCAAGCCTTGATTTCGTCATTGCATTAAATAAATATCCGATTAAGGTAATGAAGGATATACCGGGTTTTGTCATGAACCGTGTCAGCAGCGCAGCTTTCCGCGAAGGCTTTGACCTGGTGGCGGCAGGAATTACGACAGTGGATGATGTTGATATGGCCATGAAGTGGGGTGTCGGATGGCGTGTGGGACCCTTTGAAATAGCCGACAACGCCGGATTGGATACTTACCTGCGCGTCAGTAAAGCTTATAAAGATCTCGGCGATGAGTCTTTCGCACCGAGACCGCTGCTGGAAAAGATCGTTCAGTCAGGACGTCTCGGCAGAAAAGTCAATAAAGGCTTCTACGACTATACACCGGACGGACAGAAGACCCCGTTTGATATTACCAGTCTGAGGTAAATCTAATACATATTAAATAGTCAGGCAGCGTTCTCAAGGATGTGAATGCACATAGCGGCTTCTTCAACTCCTATATTGCCGCCGCCGTTCTCTGCTAAACCGATGCGGGCTTTCTCCACCTGCCTTGTGCCGGCGTCTCCCCGCAATTGCAGGACGAGTTCGTAAATTTGAGCCAAACCCGAGGCGCCGATAGGATGACCGCGACATTCCAGCCCACCGCTGGTATTTATCGGCTTTTTACCGCCGATCTTTGTAACGCCCGACTCAGCAAAGGGGCCGCCTTCTCCCATCGGGCAAAAGCCCATTGCTTCAGACTGATGCAATTCAGCCCAGGCCGTAGCATCATGAAGCTCAGCCAGGTCGATATCCTCCGGCCCTACCCCCGCCATTTTATAAGCCTGTTTAGCGAGTCGCTCGCCTATATCTTCCCCATCCAGCGTCCTGTCGCTTCCCTGCCCGATTACTGAAGCTACTATTTTAACCGGACGCGCATCCTTCAGTTTTTTCAGGAACTTGTCCGAACAGACAATGGCCGCTGCGCCGCCGTCACCGACCGGAGAACACATTGCTCTCGTCAGTGGATATGCCACCGCCTTATCAGCAAGTACTTCTTCAACTGTCATCGGTTGCTGGTATTGAGCGAGGGGGTTCAACGATCCGTGCAAGTGGTTTTTTGAGCATATCACAGCGAGCTGGCGTTGCGTTGAGCCGAACCTGTCCATATGCCATCTTGCTCCCATGGCATAAGCATCCATGAAAATGCTCCTGCCCTCACCGGGCGCCGACTTATCTTCGGGCAGCTGTATCTTAATCAGTTTATTGATGTCCGTGATCATAGCGATATGTTTTTCCAGGTTTTCCACATCCATGCACGAAGCATATGCGGAAAGTGACAACGCCTTATCGGGATTGCTTAACTTCTCAGAACCCACTGCGAGCGCAACGTCATACAGGCCTGCACGGATAGCCGTGTATGCGAGGTGAAGCGCCGTTGATGCTCCGGCACATGCATTCTCCACGTTGACAACCGGTATCTTGTCGATGCCCATACCCCGCATGATAACCTGCCCGCGAATGGAATGTTGATTTGAGAACATACCCCAGAAAGAATTGGAAAAGAAGACCGCCTGCAGGTCGTTATTTTCCAGACCCGCATCCCGCAGGGCAAGCTTCGTGGCCTCTTCGGCCATCGTTCTTACACTCCTGTTGGGTAACTTACCGAATTTGGTCATGCCGATACCGATGATATAGACATCAGACATACGAGATGAGCCTCCTTGATTACTTGCCTGTAAATAAATTCCGTGGGTTTTCCACCATCATTGTATTGATCTGCTTATCGGTGACTCCCTGTTCCTTAAGAGCGGGCAATACGGTCCTGGATACATAATCGATACGCCAGTTGCTCAGCATTGCCACTATCTCAGGAGGCGCAATATCGCGTAGTGAACGCCCGCACCAGAAATTGCACGTATCATGGGATAACATTATTTTGTCGCTATATCCCTGTTTACACAACTCGGCGATATTTTTAATGCAGATTTCATCCTGCGTATAAAGAATCATTCCCATGCGGTCAAACCCGACATAGAATCCCTTATCCAGGATTGCCTTGTAATAATCCATATCGGTGGAGTTGGATACATGGCCGATCAATACTTTCTTCTTGTCTGCACCCTCCTTGATAAACAGGTCGGCCTGCGCAATGCCGGGATTGGGACCTTCCGTATGCGTTATTATCGGTACGCCGGTCTCTTTCTGGGCGATAACAGCGGCTTTAAAAGTGCTTTCCTCATAGGGAGTAACCGTTTCACTCGATGCGACCTTGACTGCGCCGGCCTTCACACCCGTTTTACCGATACCGACATCTATCTCCCTGACAAACAACTCCGCCATCATTTTGGGCATGTCCTTGACAAACATGGTCTTGGCCACCCAGTAGGTCGTGGCGCCGGTAGTCCCGTTGAACAGGCCCGTCACACATATAATGTTGATTCCCGACTTCCCGGCCAGTTCTTTATAAAGCTCGGGGTCTCGCGTATAGTCGTTTGGCGTACAGTCCACTATAGTTTCTATGCCGACCTCCCTGGCAGCCTTACAGACTTCAAGATTGGTCTTCAATGCGGCCTTCCTGTCATACGGAAACATTGTTTCGTCCGTCTGCCAGCCGGGTTGGCCAACGATAAAATGTTCGTGCACCAGTGTTTTTCCCAGCTTTTCCGCTGAAATTGGACCCAAAACGGAGTTAATCATAGGTGTAACCTCCTCAGCTTAATTAAACCGGTCATTATAGATAGTTGGAATCAATCAGCTACAAACCGAAGGCGAACCAGCCCCCATCGGCGGTTATTCCTTCATCGACAGTTACAACTGATCCGGTGATCCACTTCGTTTCATCGGAGGCCAGGAAATAGGCCAGGTTACCGATGTCCTCAGGTTCCAGGGCTCTATGCATGGGAATAAATTTCAGGAGATCCTTTTCGTGATCAGTCAGCCTGTCCGGCGTATCTTTGAGCACAAGACCGGGGCAAATGCAGTTCACGCGAATAGGAACAGTGGCAAGTTCACGTGATAGTACTTTGGTAAAATGGATAACGGCGGCTTTCATGGGGCCATAGACAGTGCCGGGAGTCGATACAAGCCCGTCAACCGAGGCTATGTTCAAGATAACACCCTTTTTTTTCGCTTTCATCTCTTTGGCCGCTCTTTGTGAGCAGTAGAACACGGATTTATAATTGACATTGACCCCCTCGTCCATAACCTTATGATCAAAATCGGTTATGGGATCAGCCATTTTACCGCCTGACGGTTCAGCCGTCCCGGCATTGTTAACGAGGATGTCCACTTTACCAAATTTTTCAATAGTTTTATCAAACAGGCTCTCTACATTGGCGGGAACCGCTACATCCGCCTTCACCGGATAGACCTCGACATCGGACAGCTTTATATCTTTAATCGTGTTTTCCAGCTTCTTGAGATCTTTACCCGCCATAACCACGTTTATCCCATTTTTAACGAATACGCGGGCAATCCCCTTTCCGATACCACGTGCATCACCCGTGATTATCGCTACCTTATTAGATTCTGACATGCTAATTATCCTCCTGCCTTATTTTAGAATTATATAGGTGCATACAGTTTGTCGCGGGGCAACACGAACTCACCATTTTTAATTTGGTTTTATCTCTCCGGAACAGAATGCATACCATCCCCCATCCGCGGATATACCTTCATCGGCGGCAATAACAGCCCCGGTGATATATCTTGCCTTATCGGAAGACAGAAAATAGGCCATGTAACCGAGATCGTCAGCCGACATAATCCCGCGCATTGGGATGTATTTTACTAACACATCCATGTCCCGATCGTTAAGCCCGTCCATCATCTCTGTATGTACGAGTCCCGGGCAAATGCTGTTAACCCTGATAGGAATGGAAGCCAGTTCACGTGACAGGACCTTGGTGAACTGATTGAGAGCCGCCTTCATAGGGCCGTAGATTGTGCCTGGAAAAGATATCAGGCCGTCGACGGAACTGATATTTACGATACTACCGCTTTTATTGGGCCTCATCTCCTTAACCGCTCTGCGGGCACAGTAGAATTGACCTTTGAAATTGATGTTGATTACATCCTCCACCAGCTTCAGATCAAGGTCGGTAATCGGCGCCATAGGTTCGGCAATCCCGGCATTATTGACCAGAATGTCAACTCTGCCGAATTTTTCCATGGTGAAGTCAAACAGTTTTTCAACATCCTGAAGAACACTGATATCGGCCTTCACGGGATAGATTTCAACATCGGGCAGCTTCAACTCTTTGGCCGTCTTTTCCAGTTTCTCGAGAGTCCTGCCGGCGATAACACAATCGATCCCGCGCTGGCCGAATACGCGGGCAACCCCCTTGCCTATACCTGTTCCTCCGCCCGTAATTACCGCTACTCTGTTAGATCGTGACATGAAAATCTACCTCCTTCTTCATTAAAATTAAATCAGGCAACTATCTTGTTTTTCTTCAACCTTGAAATATCGGTCTCGCTGTATCCCAGACCCGTTAGCAACTCTGTCGTATGCTGGCCAAGGGTTGGAGCGGCAGATTTGATCATTGCAGGTGTGTCCGGCAAAGTCATGGGCAGGCTGAGCACTTTAGTTTTACCTGCCACGGGATGCTCCAGTTCTTTAATCATGTCGACCGCCTGTACCTGGGGATGCATGGCCCCACCGAACAACGTCTCATAGTCATATAAGGCCGAACCCATACCCCCCAGCTCGTCGATCATTTCGATCATGTCCTCGCTTTTCCTTTCCGCAAAATAGGTCTCAAAAAGCGGCTTCATTTCCTGAGCATCCCGCCCCAGGCCAACAGCTTTCAGCCCCTTGTATTTAAACCATGGATCTTCCAGTAATTCGCCCAGACCCACCCTTTTTAGAAATTCGACCCATATTTCCAAAGCTTTTTCTATGCCGCCCGATGCGCGTCCAAGTACCGAAAATACTATCGGCCTGTCCTGTGTAGCATAACCGTGCTCGGCATGATCATAGGGACCGGTTAAAAACCATCCTCCGTATGTGTCGGGGTTGCAGAACGCCTGTATCCAGTAATTGCCCATCTGAATCATGGAACGCATTACGGAGATACCCACCTTCTGCCCTTCTCCCGTCTTTCCCCTGTAGTACAGCGCTGCCAGAATACCCTGCATGGCATGGAGCGCGCTACCGATTGCTGCGACGTCAACTCCAACCCGCACGGGCTCCTCGCCGGGCTCACCCAGGTATTGTGTAAAGCCTGCCATTCCCTGCAGTTCCAGCTCGGACGCAGGCCTGTTCTTATACGGCCCGGTCTCGCCGAAGCTTGAAATTGAGCAGTATATTATCTGCCGTTTTATCCGCGCTATTTCGTCATATCCCAGGCCCAGTTTCTCCGCATAACCGGCATCGAAACTTTCTATGAAAACATCAGCGCCCTTGGCCATCTGATATACGATCTCCCTGCCTTCCTGTTTATTAAAGTCAATTGCTACGCTTTTTTTATTGCGGTTTAAAGACATGAAAAGCGAGCTTTCACCCTTGATAAAGGGGCCGAGCTGTCTGGTGGTGTCGCCTTCGATACTCTCGACCTTTATCACATCGGCGCCGAGATCACCCAGATGCATTGAACAGTAAGGACCGGCGACATCCTCACTCAAATCTATAATCTTTATTCCTGCGAGAACTTCCGTCATCTAAACCTCCTGCCTGTTTATTGAATGTCAGGCTGCACTACGGGTTCAGCATTTTCAATATCTCATCGCGGTTTCGATCAGGCTTGACAGTAGGCGTCATTTTCTCCGCCGGAGACTTAGCGAATTCCCACGGCGCGACATACCCTTTGAGATTACCGAACATGCTGTCCATATCGAACAGCCATTCATTTGCCTGCACATGCGGATCAGCGACCAGGGCTTCATAGTCATAGTTGAGGCCGCACGGCACATCGCATCTGCGCAGATGCAGCACCCACCAGTATGCAGGTTTATCGGCAATTTTCTCTTGAATTATCGGAATCAATTCATTACGGTTTTTTACTCTCAGCGCATTGGTCTTGAACTTGGGATCGTTCTGGATATTCTGTAACTCCAATGCTGCGCATAACTTAGGCCAGTAGCGTTCCTTGGGCACACTGATATTTATATATTTGTTATCCCAGGTTTTGAATGCTTGAGAAGGAACAATATGGGCACTGGCGCTTCCCAATCGCTGGGGATTTTTGCCCGTGGCGAAAAACTCGGACATGCGTGTTATCTGCATGGACATGGTGGCCTGCAAATGTGACGTCTCGATTTTTTGGCCCTTGCCTGTGATTTCCCTGGCCAGCAATCCGATCAATGCTCCCATCACGATGGTTGATGAGGCATTTACGTCCGCATGCGCCGCATTTCTGAAAATCTCCGGCTCTCCGCCTTCTTTTCCATTGACGCTGGCAAATCCTGACGCCGCCTGAACGAAATGATCGCCGGCAGCGTACTTGGACCACGGTCCCTTATTTCCATAAGAGGTGCTCTCGATATAAATCACACGCGGATTTATCTTGCTCATTGTGTCGTAGCCGAAGCCGATCCTCTCCAATGCGCCCAGACGCCGGTTATTAATTACTATGTCCGCCCACTGGATAAGCTTTTTACCTAACTCCTTTCCCTTATCGTCCCGCAGGTCCAGTATTATGCTTTTCTTATTGAAGTGGCTGCCTATATAAGTCGATCCATACCCACCTACAGAAGTACCTACAAAGATCAATCCATCCAGATTGGGTGGTTCGATTCTAATAGCCTCAGCGCCCATGAGCGCGAGCAAACTGCACGAAGCCGGGCCCACACCAAATGCACCAACATCAAGCACATTAATACCTGCTAATGGTCCTGTCATATCCAGTTACCTCCTCGTACATGGTCTATTTACCATATGCTAAAATGCCGTCTTTCATTAGACTATTTTGGTCATTTTACATGGCAATGGTGAAGTTGCCTGACCACCCATCGCACTGTCCGGCAACTTCTCCATTGCTATTTTCATTACTGACTCACAGACTGTTTCTATTTCTCAGCCAAAACGGTGTCGCTTACCAGTTGGCTCTCCTTGGGATAGTATCTCCAGTTGATACCGTAGAAGATTACTGCCAGAAGTGTGACGGGAAGTAACCAGAGGAATCCGGCGCGTATGCCGTCAGCTCCGCCTCCCAGCGCATCTGAAATCGCGCCCACTATTGACGGGCCTATCGAACCAACAACGAAGAAAGCTGTTACGACAATTCCATAGGAGGAATATCTGTGGGAGACCGGTGTGACATCCATTGTTAGAGAGTAAATGAGAGTGCCACATATTCCAACTACGAGCATCAAAGCCATTAATAGTGCGCTCATGAGAGGTATTGGAATTGATCCCATCAAATATATTACTGTTCCAACCAGGATAGCAAAAATCAGTTGAGCAATGGTCATTAAATAAATACGCGCACCCTTTTGCCTCCTGTACCATATATCTGCTATGAAACCACCACCTAATGATCCCAGTATGCCTATTAAAGCAGCAGAGCCCACTATGCCGCCAGCCTGCGCTGCATTTAAGTCATAGGCGCGCATCATGAATGCGGGCAGCCAACCTATCACGGTAGTAAGCATCACGCCGAAGCACATCTGTCCTAACAATGTAAACACATATGATTTAATTTTAAAAAGTGCCAACCAATCTCTGAAGTATTGCTTGCTGAGCAAGCTTTCTCCTTCCTTTCTAGGGGTTTTATAGTCCTTCAGGAAAAATGCCCAGATGCCAAAAATTACGCCGGGTATCGCGAATATAAAAAACGGCATCTGCCACATCCCTGTCGATGTTACTATTATTCCGCCAACTATCATACCGAGAGCACTTCCGCCAGTGCCGCCAATACCAAAGATACCATTTACCATTGCTCTTTTTGATTTGCTGAATGCCACCGACAACCAACCCGAGCCGATCGTTGTAAAACCATCTTCACCCAGACCGACGGCCGCCCGGACGAAGAGCATGCTGATAAAATTCGTGCACAGGCCCGTAATAAAGGTTGTCACGCTCCAAAATAATGCCATTATGCCGGCAAGCTTGCGGCGGCTCCAGCGATCGATAAGAATCCCTAACGGGATTGTAACCGCTCCGACCATTATCTGAAATGCAGTCTGTATTGCTCCAAGTTGCGTATCGGAAAAGCCAAGGGACACTTTAATGTTCTGCAATGTTACAGACAGAATAGCCCTGTCGGCATAGTTGATGATGAACAGAACCATTAATACTATCAGGATGCTGGCCTTCTGCCCATTGGTAATCTTATAGGTCTTCTGTGATTGCGCCGCTGATTCGATTGTTGATTCCATAGCCCCAATATACTCCTTCGAATTTATTCTACCTTGTTACCAACTTCTTTCATGCGAGACAGTACTTCCTTCTGATTTGGAATATCTTCAACTAAGTAACTTCGATCTTCCCCGTGCTCGCATCTCAGCTTAACTACCCATTGTTCATTCAACAGTCCTTGCTTTACGTAACTCTTCTATCTGCTTTTCACTAAATCGTAGCTCCTGCAAAATCTCATCGGTATGTTGCCCGGGATGCGGGCAATATGTTCGGTAAGTAGCGGGGGTACCGGACAATTTCAGGGGATTCCCCAGTTGTGTAATTTGACCTAAAACAGGATGCTCCTTTTTCATCACCATCTGACGACTGATCAACTGCGGATCCTTAACTGCTTCCTCGATGTAATTGACGGGAGCCATCATAACCTGCCTTTGCCTGGCCCATTCCCACCATTCATCCCTGGTCCTGGTCAGGAAAATGGAGCTAAGTATAGCGAACATCTCCTTTCGATCCTGATCGTCATGAGGCCACTGGCGGGAGATCAGCTCAGGCCTTCCCACATCCTCACAAAAAGTCTTCCAGAATTGCGGCTCGATAAACTGTATCGTGATATACTCTCCATCTTTGGTCAGATAAACCGAGCTGCACGGTTCTCCGCCGGTCACCATGGTTTTGCCGCGCCTTCTTTTCTCCCCGGTAACGAGATGGATGGATACATCTGTGGCTATCAGAGAAAACACGGCATCCGTATAGCTGATATCGACATGCTGTCCCTCTCCCGTCTTTTCCCTGGCGATAATCGCAATCAAGATCGCGGCCAGCGGATGCAGCGCAGCTCCCGCCATGTCGGCAACCATATTGCTTGGATAACAGGGAGGCCCTTCTGCCGGGCCTATGAGACTTAAAGCACCGGATACACCCATGAAGTTGGCATCGTGGCCAACAACGTCGCGATATGGCCCGGTTTGACCATAACCGCTTACCTGGCAATAAATAAGACGCGGATTTATTTTCTTAACAATCTCATAGCCTATTCCAAGGCGGTCCATCGTTCCCGGACGCGAGTTTTCAATCAGGACGTCCATATCTTTAATTAGTGTGCGTACCAGATCACGTCCTTCATCCGACCGAAGATTAATTTTGATGCTTCTTTTATTACGATCGATGAACGTATAGGCGGACATCAACTCCTCCGAAGCGCCCTTGACGTGTTCCGTAGCTACGTGCCCGACTGGATCCACCTTGATTACATCGGCGCCGAAGTCCGCCAGGTGCATGGCTGCAAAGGCTGGCGGATACCCTCGGCAGAGGTCCAATACTTTGATTCCTTCCAGTGCTAGTGCCATGAAATATCCCCCCTTTATGTTTTTTAGACTAACTAACGCAAGAATACTCAACCGGCCGATTTCGGAGCCGGCTTCTTCAACCCGTATCTCACATAAAACCTGGCAGGAATTTTATCCGGGTCCTTATATATATGGAATTTACAGGGTTGTTCCCCCACTTTTTCCGGTATATCGATTACCCATAACGGGTAGCCCGTCTTTTCCATGGGGATGATGTCCTGCAAAGAGCAATGTGCGCAATAGATTGGAAAGTCGCGCTTGTTGAAGGTCATTTTTTGTGGATCCTCTATCTTCGCAAAGCTTTTCGGAGGCTCATAACTTTTAGCTTCAATCAGCCTTCCACCGCTTCCGCATAAAGGCATGGTCAAAGTGAATTTTTCGTCATCCTCCTGCACATCTAAAGGAATTAAATGCCCCCTGAAGCCGGCAGCCAGCATCTGAACCTGACGTCCCAGCTCCTGGCCACGATATGCATCCGCAAGCGTTGCCAGTTGTTCAAAGGACTCATATATAGCTTCATAAACAGCATTGTCTCCGTTATGTCTGTAAATATAGCTTAATAATGACGTGACCCAGTTAATGTAACTATCATGCTGGGAAAAGAACTCGCGGTGCATCCTTCTCGTAAGCTTTTTAGCTTTTTCATATTCACCTGCATCAATCGCCTGTTGAATAAGGTTTACCGTCTCAATCCCCATTTCCTTTAATTCACTTTCGGTAAAAATCCTGTTCTCTTTATCGGACACTTCAGCCTCCTGCTATCAATAATGTTTTAGTTGTTGTTTTTACATATGTATTGTGATCAAAATTGTTTATACAATAACATTCTATATAATAATTGTCAATATCATACTTATAATATTTGACAATTTAGTATAACGAATGTTAATATATCGCAATATATTATGATGACATGTCGGAACTGTGAAAACTAATGCTTCGGGGGTTCAGGGGCAGTGGCCAATCAGACCGGTAAGAAATATATTTGTAGCAAATGCGGCTCGGAATTTATCGCGACAAAGGGTGGTAACGGGCAGTTGAGCTGCTGCGGGCAGGCCATGGAGTTAAAAAATAGCACATTTGCAGTGATGAGTAAACGTGGAGGTTGACTGAGACGAACCAGCTCGGCATGAGGCAGGCTGTCGAGCAATAAACCGGAGGTGATTTTTGTCTGGACATATAGCTATTACAGGCATAGCTCAGAGTAAGTGCTCCACCAATAATAAAAAGGCTCTGGCCGACCTGATTTTTGATGTTAGCTCTGAGGCTTTAGCTGACGCTCATTTAAATATAGAGGAGTTGGAAAGCGTCACCCTGGCGGCGCACGACATGATGGATGGAAGGGCAATTACAACAATGCTTAACGCGGCGCCGGCGGGAGCATATCTCAAAGACGAAATAAGGGTGGCAGAGGACGGCGCCTTCGCTTTAATCATGGCATGTTTGAGAGTACTCTCTGGCCACTTCACCAATTCTCTGGTAGTCAGCTGGTACAGGTCTTCCGAATGCGCTGATAATACATTCCATACCGTCGCTAATCTCAGTTACGACCCTTTCTTTTATCGTCCATTTGCTTTAAACGATGTCACCGCACACGCTATTCAGGCACAGAGATATATATATAAATACGGTATCTCTGAGCGTCACGCCGCACAAGTGGTCAAGAAAAACAGGTCAAACGGAGTTAATAATGTGCTGGCCCATCTTCGTTCAAAAGTAACCACAGAGGAGGTATTAAAATCCGATCCCATTTCGTATCCATTAAAGGCACTTGATTTACCGCCCCTGTCGGATGGCGCATGTGCTGTTGTTATAACCGGCAGTAAACATGCAACCGCTGCGAAAAATAAACGCGCATGGATAAAAGGTTTCGGGTGGTCCAATGACACGTACTACAGCGGAGACAAAGAGCTGGCTAATCTGGAATCTTTATCTCTTGCGGCAAACAAGGCCTATCAAATGGCCGGAATCACCGATCCTCTCAAACAGCTTGACGTTGCGGAGATTCATGACATCACGTCTTACCACGAGCTAATGGAATATGAGGCTCTGGGATTTTGCCCGAGAGGAGAAGCTGGAAAATATTTGGAAAGAGGCTCGTTTGAGATCAACGGTGAGCTGCCGGTCAATCCGTCGGGCGGTTGTTTTTCTTCTAATCCATATACGGCTACAGGATTAATCAGGGCAGCTGAAGCGGCTTTACAGGTAATGAATCGGGCAGGAGGACATCAGATAGCGGGCGCCAGGACAGCTTTAGCTCATGGCACAAGTGGATTCTGTGCACAAAGCAACTGCGTATTCATACTGAGCGCAAATATCTGAAAGGAGTAATCGATTGGGTCGAAGAGTTGGTATCGTCGGCACCGGCCAGACCAAGTTCAGGAGTAAACGTCGGGATTGTTCTGCGCCTGATTTGGTTTACGAAGCAACCAGCAGCGCGTTAGCCGATGCTGATTTGAATTTAACCGACATAGACGCAATTGTGTTTGGATTAGCTCCGGAGGCATTGGACGGTATAAATTCCATGGATAAGTGGTGTGCGGACGCCGCAGGAGCAAGGAATAAGCCCTTTATCAGGGTACATACGGGCGGCGCAACCGGAAGCTCGGTGGCGAATGCTGCAGTATATCACGTGGCCTCGGGCATGTTTGACACGGTATTAGCTGTAGCGATGGAAAGGGTCGGAGAAACGCCGGACGCACAGACGATTCTTAATAGAATTTATGATCCTGTTGTCGCTTCGGATTTTGGGCTTAATATCATTAATCATGTGGCAATGGAAACATCACGAGGTATGGAGACCTATGGTTTTACCGAAGAGCACATGGCGATGATTTCGGTGAAAAACCATCTTAACGCATTCAATAATCCATATGCACACTTACGGATAAACATAACCGTTGAAGATGTACTCAAATCGCCGGTGGTCTGCTGGCCTTTGAAGTTGCTTGATTGCTGCCCGAGGTCCGATGGCGCCTGTGCAATCGTATTTGCCTCAGAAAAGAAGGCTAAAAAGATGGCGCCTATCCCTGTCTGGGTAAACGGAATGGCAGCGTTAACGGATATCACGGTGCCCGGCGAAGTCAGAGGGGGGCAAGAGCAAATCAGGATGACAGCGGCCAGGGCATATCAGATGGCGGGAATCGACAATCCCAAAGAGCAGATACAGGTAGTCGAATGTTATGCGCCATTTTCATCTCTTGAACTCATGTATTATGAAACACTGGGATTCTGTGAACGGAAAGATGTCGTCAAATTAGTCGAGTCCGGATTTGGCGCTATGACCGGGAAGGTTCCATTCGTCCCATCCGGTGGAGTGATGTGCACAAACCCCATCGGTGCAACTGCATTGATACGAATTGCCGAAGCAGCTATTCAAGTCATGGGCAAGGGAGACCAAAGGCAGGTACCGGATGTAACGAACGCCTTAGCTACCGGTTATGGCGGATCACCGGGACCCGGTTCCGCATCTTTTGTCACCGCGATGGTGCTCGGAAAGAAATAGATTTGCGCACTGATTGGAGGATACACAGATGTCGAATAACATCGAACTCTTGAGCATACCGGGCAAATGGGATCTAACCTATAACTATACGGCCGGGGAAACAATCAGCAAATTCCTGATCGAGATCCGCGATAATGCCAGAATAATGGCGACCAAATGCACTCAATGTAATCGAGTTATAGTTCCGCCGCGATCTTACTGTGAACGGTGTTTTATAAGCATAAAGGATAACTGGGTCGAACTGGAGCCGTCCGGTACTTTAGAAGCTTATACAATTGTGACATATAAATTCGAGGGGTTGCCTGATCCTCCCTATGTTATCGGCTATTTCAGGCTGATGGGAGCCGATACGACCATACCGCATTTTTTAGCCGGCCTTGAGCTGGTCGACCTGGAAAATGCGCGGGGGAAAGTGAAAGTCGGCATGCCGGTCCGACTGATTTTTAAGGATAAGGAACGACGTGAAGGCCGGATGACCGATTTTCGGATTGAACCCGTATAACGATAAATAGATATATATTTAAAGAAGATGAAACGATTAAAGGAGGAGCAATGGACGAAAAAATGAGTGTTACGGAGAGTCTGGCTAAATTCATTAAGACGCAGACATTCGATGGTCTGCCCGGGCCTGTGGTTGACAAGGCTAAAACCTGTGTTTTTCATGCTCTGGCCTGTTCTTTAAACGGTCATCATTTACCGTGGTCTCAAGCAGCCATTAATTATCTGAAAGACCTCAATGTTAAAGGTGATGGCACCACTATTCTCGACGGCCTCAAGGCTCCGCCGCCGGATGCAGCCTTTGTTAACTCGGTGCTGGGATGCAGCACGGTGGGAGAGGATCAACATCTACCGTCGGCGAGCCATCCCGGATCCATGGTGATTCCGGCAGCGCTGGCAGTGGGAGAACAGTCAAATTGCACCGGCAAGGAGTTCTTAGCTGCCGTAGTTATCGGCTATGAAGTGTTGACCAGAATAGGGATGAGCGTGATGAGCCTTGAGTTCAACAACAAATACAGGCCAAGCAGCGTTTTTGGACCCTATGGTACCTGCGCTACTTCCTCCAGGCTGTTCGGCCTTGACGAGCAGCAGACAGTCAACTCGCTGGGTATGGCCGGCAGCAGGTCTATGGGATTTCAGGAATGTTTCACTGAGGGCACCGACGAGTTTTACTTCCAGAATGGCTTTGCAACCAGCAGCGGCATCAGGGCAGCCATGCTCGGCAGAAAGGGTATCAATGCATCCAAACGTATCGTTGAGGGACCCGCAGGATACTGGGCCGCATACCAGCGGCAACCGGCGGCTGATAATATCACAACAGGGTTGGGTCAATCGTTCGAGATATTAAAAATCTACTATAAACCCGTCCCGGCGTGTGCCCTGGTCCAGACAGCGGTGGCGCTGGCGCACCGGATGACTAAAGATCGGGCCATAAATCCGGAGGATATCGGCAAAATCGAAATCGGAACGTTCCAGGCGGCCAAGAACTATCCCGGCCTTGATAACACCGGACCGTTCAAAAGCATGACCACTGCTAAATTGAGCCTGCAGTACGGTGTCGCAGCCGCTGTGGCCTCCAAAGAACTCAACCAGAGCATTTACGACAGATTCGAGGACCCGCTTGTAAACAAAATCGCCTCCAACTCTTCTGTTAAAGTGGATGATGAAATAGAGAAGCAGTTCTCTCAAACATTTCAGCAGGGTTGTCGGATTAATATCACCATGCGGGATAAGAGCGTTATCAGTGACACTCAAAAGGACGTAGTTCCGTTGAGTGATACCCAGGTAGAGGACAATTTCAGAACCCTGACCCGCCGTCTGATCGGCGACAAGCAGGCTGAAGAAATGGTTGAAAAAATTAAAAATCTGGAAAAGGTGGAAAATATTAGAGAATTAACCAAACTGCTGGTAAAAAAATAGGTACCACCGCCTGATTAGCTTCCCCACTTTTTCGATATTAAGCGGGCCATGTTCAAGATAGAACAGGCGACCATCGCCGGTTTGTTTTATCAAGTGTGTTCGAACTTGACCCGTTTATTATTTACAGCCGGATAAAATAATGACTGCAACGGACTGGTGGAGATAGGGGGATTCGAACCCCCGACCTCTGCGATGCGAACGCAGCGCTCTCCCAATTGAGCTATATCCCCA
>JAFGHL010000085.1 GCA_016930155.1 Dehalococcoidia bacterium
CGTGGGCGACCTGGACAATATGACGCCGCCGAAGTATTCCCAGTATCTGGCCGGCAAAATGCCGGATTGCCGGGTGAGCATTATAGAAGGCGGTACGCACCTGGCCTTCCTGGAGAAGCCGGCGGAGGTTAACCGTGCCATCGAGAGTTTTATCAAGCAGATTGCCACATAGATTGCCGGTTATATGATGAAAGGGTCGCTGCGCATAGCCCGCATCGTCGGTATAGATATCGGCATACATTACACGTGGATTATCATCTTTATCCTGATATGCTGGTCGCTGGCGGCAGGTTATTTTCCGGCCGAGTACCCGGGTTGGGATGGCCTGGTCTATTGGGCAACGGCGGCGGTGGCGGCCATACTCCTCTTTGTCTCTGTCCTGGTGCACGAGCTGGCGCATTCCCTGATGGCCATATCACGCGGAGTGCCGGTTAAGAGCATAACGCTTTTTTTGCTGGGCGGCCTGAGCAACCTGGAAGCTGAGCCCGAAAAGCCCGGGATCGAGTTCGCCATCGCTATTGTCGGGCCCCTCACCAGTGTAGCGCTGGCCGGCCTGTTCTGGGCACTGGATTTAACCGGCCTGGCGGCTGAAGGGCCTGTCAAAGCCACCATCGTCTACATGATAGAGATCAATGTGCTGCTGGCGGCTTTCAATATCCTGCCGGGCTTTCCCCTGGATGGCGGCCGCGTCCTGCGCGCAATTCTATGGGGTGCAACCAATGACCTGAGGAAGGCCACTAATATTGCTGCGACCGTAGGCCAGGTATTCGGATGGGCCATGATAGCCTGGGGAGCGTTCTGGGCGCTCACCGGTAGTATAATGGGCGGCGTATGGCTGATCTTCATAGGCTGGTTTCTCAACAGCGCAGCCGAGGCTTCCAAGAGGGAGATGGAGTTGCGCGCGATCTGGCTGAATGTGAAGGTGGCCAGCGTGATGAACGACCGCCCGGAGACGGTCGAAGGCGGCTCAAACGTCGAAGCGCTGGTCAACGACGTTTACGTTAAGAAAGGCATCAGGTCAGCCGTCGTGGTTGAAGATGGTAAATTGCTGGGCATAGTCACTCTTGCCGATATCAAGAAGCTGGCGCCCGACGCATGGCGGGCTACACCGATCTCAAAAGTCATGACGCCCCAGCCGCTTAAGACGGTGACACCGGGCGACAACATGAAAACCGCAGTGCGTCTCATGGCCGAGAACGGGCTGAACCAGTTGCCGGTAGTGATAGAGGAGCGGCTGGTGGGTATACTGAACCGCGCCGATATAATCAGGTATGTGCAGATCCATCACGAACTGGGCAAGAAATGACCGGCGGCTGGTATTGTTAAAAACCCGCCGTAACCGATCTGTCCTATTTGGAGCCCGGTTTGCGTATGGTGAGAACGGGACACGAGGCCTGGCGGACGATCTGCTCGGTGGTGGACCCTGAAATAAATCTGCGCCACCCCGAGAGCCCGTGTGTAGCGATCACGATCATATCGATTGCCTTCTCTGAGGCATAGCGCATGACCTCGCCGGAGGCATTGCCGATGAGCACCTCCGTCACAATATTGACGCCCCGGCTGATCTTTTGTTCCGTCAAGCTTTTAAGGGACTTCTGAGACTGTCCTTCGAGTTCCTGCTGGTAGGATGCCACATTAAAACTGGCTGATTCAACGCCTATTGGCGCCTCTACGATGGGGACCAGGGGCACCACATTGATGACGTGGAGCGTGGCGCCGAAATGCGCGGCAAGTTCGTCGGCAACCTTTAACGCATCGTAGGAAGGATCACTGAAATCGGTCGGGCAAAGGATATTCTTAATCGGCAACATCTCTAAATTCCACCTCCGTTAATAATTATATACGTTTTGATTACGGCAGTTCATTTGCCTGCACGGTACCATCCGAATTGAAGTGGATCAAGGGCACGAAGTCATACCCATCGGCAATAAGCTTTTCTCCACCGCCTTCATGGCGATCAACTATGGCCACGACCTTAACCACTTTGCAGCCTAAGCCTTCAACGGCTTCTATGGCTTTAAAAACGGATCCACCGCGCGTGACCACATCGTCCACTATAGCCACCCGCATACCCGGTTCCAGCGGCCCCTCAATCAGTTTTTTGGTACCGTGTTCCTTGGGCGACTCGCGTACCATGAAAGCTAACAGAGGGTTACCTCTTTGATGGCTGATGGTGGAAACAGCCGTGGCAATGGGGATAGCGCCCAGTATGAGGCCGCCGATAGCCTGTGCTCCGCTGCCCTCCAGTATATTGAAAATAGCTTCGCCAACGCGATATGCTCCCTCCGGGTGGAGGGTAAGCAGTTTGCCTTCGAAATAGCGGTTGCTTTTAGCGCCGGACGCAAGTGTAAACTCGCCGAACTTGATGGCCCCGGTCTTTTTAGCCAGCTCAATGAGCGAATCTACGGGTTTATTCATAGCTTCAATCTGTATGCAGCGACCGAAGAAAATTATACGTCCCGGCATCCGTATAATCAACTATCCTGTTAAGCCAGCGTATACTTTTTCGCCACCAGTGGGGTATAATCGGGTAAACAGCGGTTTTAAGAGAGTATGCAACAGAGTTTCCTCTGTCCGCGGTGTGGTAACGTAGCCTTCCTGGGGCAGCGTTTCTGTGGATTCTGCGATCTGATCTTCCTATATTCCTGTGTTCAATGCGGATCTGCTCTTGAGCCCGGGACCGTTTACTGTGGGAACTGCGGCACGGAAATCGAATGGGCTCCTCAGAAAACGCCGGTATCACCACCTCCGCCTGCTGCACCTCCGGGTAATATTGAGCAGCCGGTAAATATAGGCCAGCCGGGCTCTGCCCCTCCCAAGGAATCGAAGAAGCAACCAGCGCTGGCGGAATACCAGCCCGATCCGGCATCATATCCCATTCCAGCGCCACCGGCCCCGACGTCAGAGCCCTCTCACCCGGTATCTGCTGAGCACAAGGCGAAGGCGGAAGCGCATCAGGAAAAAAGCTTCGAGCTGCTTAAGGAGGGCCATTACTCCCTTGCGATAGATGAGCTGACCAAGGCAATTCAGTTCGATCCTACCACTGCAATCGTCTACCTGTTGAGAGGAGGGGCTTTCTATAAGAAGGGCGACCTGGATCATGCGCTGGCAGACCTCGACCGCGCCATCGACCTCGATCCAAACCTGGCGGCGGCCTTCTATAACCGGGGCAGCGTATATTACTATAAGAAAGAATTCGACCGCGCGATCGAGGACTTTTCGAGCTCCATCGCAATTGACGATACGGATCCCGGAGCATTTCATAACCGAGGCTGCGCCTACATGATGAAAGGCCAATATTACCAGGCTATCGAGGATATCAGCCGGTCGATCATGCTCGACTCAGGGGATGCCAGGGTTTATTGCAGCCGCGGCAGCGCGTATATGCAGACAGGACAATTACTCAAAGCAGCGGAGGATTTTCGCAGAGCCAAAGGCATGACCTCCGACCTGGCTGTCATGCATAAAGCAGATCAAGCGCTGAAAGAGATGGGCCAGGGGCTTTAGGTAAGCGTTTCTTTGGCCTGATCCAACAGCGGCGGCTCAGACGGCGCAGGCACGACTTCGATGACATCAAGTTCCTTAATATCGCTGTCATGCCTGATCTGGTCTATCTTAAGTAAAGGCCGTTCCAGCATGTTTCTTCGCGTGGTAGTGAGAGTCTCAAATTCCTTCTGAGCATCCTGCAGCCTCTTGCCCATTTTATCCATGCTTTCGACGAATTTCTGCCACTGCTCGGTGAAAAGCCTGATCTGCTTGATAATCTCGGCCAGGCCCTTCTCAATCTTAAAATTCTTGACGGCCTGGTTAATCAGCGCCAGCACGGCGTACAGCGTTACCGGCGAGCACAGAACCACCTTCAATTGGAGCGCATAGTCGAGTAATTCCGTATCGTTCTCATTGATGAACCGATAGACCTGCTCGTTTGGTATCAGCACGAGCACGTAATCAACAGTATTTTGCTCAGGGTTGATATACTCGCGGGTAGTGACTTCCTTTATGCGCTGGCGAGCGTCTCTGAGAAAGGCGGCCTTAAAGCCCTCCCGATCGGCTTCAGATTCGGCATCAATGTATTTAAGGTAGTTATCCAGAGGGAACTTAACATCCATATTAAGCACCAGCCGGTTGGGCAGGAGGAAAGTGTAATCAGGCCTGGAACCCCCTGCCGGATCCACCTGCTGCTTGCGGTAGTTGGCGCCCTCTAGGAAACCGATGCTGGCCAGGATATCGTCGGCCATACGTTCGCCCCACTGGCCCCTGATCCTTGCATTGCCGAGGGCGGCCTGGAGTTTGCCGGTGGTCTCCGATAACTTGATCGTCTGCTCCGACGTGGTTTTAAGCTGAGAGAGAAGCTCGCCGTATGCCTTGGCACGGTCTTTTTCAAGACCATTAATAAGCGATTCCACGCTCTTGAGGTTGTCGCGCACCTCTTTGATGGATTGCTCTATGAGAGCCTTCTTGCTCTCGAGGTTCTGCTCACTGAGTTGAGACTGTGCGGTCACCATCTGCCCCGACATCTTGACCAGGTAATCAACGGACTTCTGCGTGGCGACGTCGGTGAACGCCGCCAGGTTCTTCTGCACCTCACCGCTAAGGGTAAGCATATCCTGTTTATAGTAGGGCTTGTAAATACGCATTATGATAATTGTGACAGCCACTCCGATAGCAAGCCCACCCGCAAATACCAGTCCGTAGATAAGCAGATCGTTCATAAGTTGTGCACAGAAGCTGTTATTTAATCACTACATGGAAGGTAAGACACTCTGCCAGTCGAAATTGTTGTCGAGGCCTGAGGTGGCGGCGATCATTATTAGCGATATGATGAGCAGTGTCACCGCTGCGATGAGAGCTATTTGCAGCAAAAGCATGCCGAGGCCCCACCACATCCATGTGCGCTGTGTCCTTTGAAAGTGCTCGATGCTGTCCCAGCGCTTGTTCTGCCAGGCCCACTCGTTGCCCCGAACGCCTAAAATAATGGCCATAACCAGGCTGGCGATCCAGCCGACGTATGGTAAGATACCACACAGCGCGATAAGAGCGATCCAAACATTATTACCGATACCCCATATCCATGTGAGGAAGAAGGCGCCCCAGTTCCAACCGCTTATCTCGGGAGGCGCTTTAGAAAGGACACCCAGCCCGGATGTATTGTAAGTGCCGGATGCGGCAGCGCCCGGCCATACTCCTCCCTTTAACCTGAGCTCCATGCACTGGTTGCAGTAGATTTGCCCGCTGATATCGACCTTGCACTCAGGGCAGACATATCTGCCGCAACTGCAGCAACCGCCAATTGCTTCTCGGTCAGTATGTATAGCGCACTTCATCTCAATATCCTCCGACTAATGCATGTATAATCGTCTGATATACCTAAACGCCGTACTGCTGCACGCCCCAGACAAACAGCCCCAGGCCGAGAAGGAGTATCAGGATTATCAGTACTGTGACTGCTATGGTTATGCCCAGCCCCCACATGGTCCAGGTGTGTTGAACGCGCTTGAAGTGTTCAATGCTATCCCAGCGTTTGCTCTGCCAGGCCCACTGATTGCCTTTGAAGGCCAGCACCCAGGGCATGACCATAAAGCCAAGGTATGGGACGAAAACCAGAAATGACCACCAGACATTGTTGCCGATGCCCCAGATCCAGGTGAGGAGAAAGCCACCCCAGTTCCACTCGCCTAGCTCCTTCGGTACAACGGCCTGGCCGCCCATGCCGGATGTGTTCCCCACGGATATAGCGGTCGGCGGTTGCGAAGCCGAGGCGCCCTCTGCGGAGACCATTTTCTGAATGCATGAATTGCAGTATATTTTGCCGTCGTGAAGTACCTTGCATTCAGGGCAGACGGCCTGGTTGCAGGCAACGCAGGCGCCGATGGCATCGCGGTCGGGATGATTATTACAGTACATGGCTACCTCCTCGGGGCGGAAGTGATCGCACCCGCCATTCAGGCATACTATACCGTGATTTAGATAAAGTATAGTTTAAGCCGTGCATAAATCCAACCGGCTGGCGGCGAAGACCTAAACTTAATGTCTTGCAGTTACGTTATTAAATTAAAAGGGTATAAACGGGAGTCGGGAAAATGAGCGCAAACATAGAATTAGCTGCAATACTGGTAGGATACTCAATCATCAGCTTGCTGTTAGGTCTCGCCGCCTGCTCCTGGTAAAAGCAAGGGTATCACCTCCTCTTTACTCCCGTCCCCACCCTCACGGGGGCGGGAGTTTTTTTATACTGCCGACCGGCCTTTACTCTGTATCAGCGTCCGAATTATACTAACACAGGAATTATATGGTACGAGTCGGTGTTATCTCGGATACACATTTAAGGCATTTCAGCCAGCTTCCGCAGGAACTTGTCCGTATCCTCGAGAAGGTCGATTTGATAATGCACGCGGGCGATATCGTGACGATGGACGTAATCGAGGGGCTGAAGAGGCTGGCGCCGGTGCACGGCGTGTGCGGTAATATGGACCTCCCGGAGGTAAGAAATAGTCTTCCCCAGCAGCAGTTGATAGAGCTGGAGGGGAAGAAAATCGGCATCGTGCACGGCAGCGGCGGGCCCGCCGGTCTGGAAAGCCGGGTGATGCAGCTGTTCGCGGGCGCCGATGCGGTTGTATTCGGCCACAGCCACATAGCCACGAATATTACAATAAACGGCGTGCTGCTGTTTAATCCGGGTCGCGCCAACGAGTCATACGGCCTGCTGGAAGTAGGCGAGATAATCAGCAGCAAGATAGTCAGGGCATATTATTAGAGAGGTGGGCATATGGCTGAACGATGGCAGGAATATAAAGTTTTTGACCATCCCGCTATCCTTAACTTCGTCTTTTATCCCAGGAGGGACTATTACAGGACGGCCGACAGCGAACGCTCAAGGGGATACAGGGTACCCGTGGAAGATGGCGTCGATATCTCCTGCCGGTTCTATTTTGGGGACGCGCAAAACGCCAACCTGCTTTTTTTTCATGGAAACGGCGAGTTGGCCGGTGAATATGAAGACATCGGGGACGCGTTCAACAACATCGGCCTGAACCTCATGGTCGCAGATTACCGGGGATACGGCAGCAGTGGGGGAAGGCCTTCGGTGTCCGGCATGATGAGAGATGCCCATCCAATAGCGAAATGGTTCCATCAGTTCTTAAGTGAAAAAGATTATACGGGCGGCCGTTTTATCATGGGGCGCTCGTTGGGCAGCGGCCCGGCCATCGAGTTGGCCGCCGCGTATCCGGCTGATTTCAAGGGGCTTGTGATTGAGAGCGGTTTCTGCGATATTGCGGATCTGCTGGGAAGGATGGTAAAGATGGCGCAACCGGGCGGAAGGCCGGCTCCCCCCACACCGGGATTTGATAGGGTCGTCAAAATAGCCATGCCCACGCTGGTGATCCACGGGGAATACGATTCCATCGTGCCGCTCGACCAGGGGGAGAAGATCTTCCGTAATCTGGCCACCGCCGATAAGAAGATGGTGGTCATACCCGAGGCGGACCACAATACGATTTTTGCCGAGGGCATGGAACTGTATCTACATGAACTCGGCGTGTTCGTGCGAAAGCATGGATAGAAAAAATAAAAGCCCCCTCCTGAATTCAGGAGGGGGCTTTTAAATACGATATTATTTCTTTTCGGGTTTCTCTTCCGTTGTTGCTGCCGCCTCTTCACCCTCTGCCGCCTCGGCTACCGCCTCTTCACCCTCTACCGGAGCCTCTGCCGCAGGAACCTCTTCGACAACTTTGCGAACCTCAGCAACCTTGATCAGCATCTGATCGGGATCGGCCAGGATGGTGATTTTGTCGCTGACCGTCAGGTCCTTTACATGAATGGATTGCTCGGGCAGGGCGAGGCTGGAGATGTCGACTTCGATATTATGCGGGAGGTCATCGGGCAGGGCTTCGATCTGGAGCGCAGTCATAGCATGCAACAGGGAGACGTTCTTGAGCTTCAAGGCCGGGGCGCTGCCGGTGAAGACCAGAGGAACATCAGCCTTGAGCTTCTCAGACATATTGACCTGGTAAAAATCCACATGGATGGGATCGCCGTTCATGGGATTGCGCTGCACCTCGCGAATAACCACCATGCCTGAAGCGTCAGCGCCGCCCATCTTAAGAGCGATCAGGTCAGTTCCTCCGGCCCTGGCAATGATCTGGCCAAGCTTGCGGGCTTCGACCTGTACGGGTTGTGACTCGATGCCGTGGCCGTAAATATTACAGGGAATCAGCCCGCCACGTCGTAGAAATCGTACTTTCTTGCCTTTGACTTCTCTTTTAAGTACTTCAAGCTCCAGTCTTTTCATCGTCATTCTCCAGGGTTAGTAACAAAACATAAAGGTTATCCTGTTTGAACCTTAAAGTCAAATTTCGCGTTTAATTCCTGACACATTCAGACAGGGTTCAAGCTGTTTCACGGGCCTTATTGCGACAGGAGGAATGGATGCCCTGCAGCCCGCACAGATTACAAGCTTCCGCACGGCAATCACCGGTCAATTCTCCGGAGAGCATCCTTTCCTGCTCGGCTCTGAGGAAAGCGGTGCTCACACCGGGGCTGATATGCTGCCAGGGCAGTAACTCATCCGGGTTTCTCTCCCTGTGGGCGTAGAATGACGGATCTATTCCGCACTCTTCGAAAGCCTGCTGCCACCTGGAGTAATCGAAAAGCTCGCTCCAGGTAGCCAGTCGGCAGCCTCTTTTCCAAGCGGAGTAGATAACGGCGCCCAGACGGCGGTCGCCGCGTGCAAGCACGGCCTCGAGAAGGCTGGTTTTAGTATCGTGCCAGGAGAGCTTTACGCCGCTCCGTCTCAGCAGGCCCTGCAGAATAGCTTGCTTGGCCTCGAGCTGCCCGCCGGTATCCTGGGCGGACCACTGGCAGGGGGTGTGCGGTTTGGGAACGAAAGACGATACCGAGATTCTGACATGCGGCGGACGCCCGCGTATGCTTTTGCCCAGCCGGCTGACGGAATCCACAAGGACGGCAATATCTTTCACGTCCTCAATTGTCTCTGTGGGGAGGCCTACCATAAAGTAAAGCTTGAGGTTCATCCAGTCTTTTTCAAATGCGGAGGCAAAGGTTTCCAGTATGGCGTCCCGGGGTATCCACTTGTTGATGACCCGGCGCAGGCGCTCGCTGCCAGACTCCGGGGCAAAAGTCAGTGTGGTCTTGCGGCCTGCCGGCAGAGAATCGATAAGATCGATGGAAGATTTGTCCATCCTCAGGCTGGGCAGGGAGATGGTTATGCCGGCTCGCGCATATCTATCCGACAGAGTTTGGACGAGATGGTGGATGTGGCTGTAGTCACCGGAGCTGAGGGATATGAGCGCCAGTGTATTGTATCCCGTGTTATCCAGCAGACAGCCGGCGGTTTCGAGCACAGTATCTTCGGGCAGTTCCCTTACCGGGCGGTAGAGTATACCTGCCTGACAAAAGCGGCATCCCCGGCTGCAGCCCCGCTGTATCTCCACGGCGGCACGGTCGTGTATTACCTCTATATAAGGTATTACAGGCCGGGTCACCGGCTTGAGCTTATCAGCCACGGCTCTGTAGATGACGGGCGGAGCCCCGTTATCTACGGGATTCATCGAGGCCAGTGTACCATCCGCCCGGTAAGACGGCGAGTAAAAACGAGGTATGTATATACCGGGCAGCTTCGCCAGGTTGCGCAGCAAAGAATCCCTGTTATCCCTGTTCTGCCGCATGGTGGTTAACATGTCCTCCAGAATATCTTCAGCTTCGCCGGCGAAGAACACATCAATGAAAGCCGAGAGCGGCTCGGGATTCATGGCGCAGGTGCCGCCGGCAACGATCAGCGGGTGTGAACTGTCGCGCTCTTTGCTGAAAACAGGCAGCCCTGATAGGTCGAGCATGTTGAGAACTGTCGTATAGCAGAGCTCATAACCCAGCGAAAAGCCGATGATATCGAAATCACGCAGCGGGCGTCCGGTCTCGAGGCTGCAGAGTGGATGATTATACCTTCGGAGAGCCTGCTCCATGTCTGTCCACGGCGCGTAAACTCGTTCGGCAAGGGCGCCGGGGATACTGTTGATTATCTCATAGAGAATGGGTATGGCCATATTGGACATGCCAACTTCGTAGATATCCGGGAAGGCCAGCGCCACCCGTAGATCGGTTGTTTCCCAGTTTTTAGGTGTGGAATTCCACTCCCCGCCCGTGTATCGTGCCGGTTTTACCACACCCTGCAATATTTTATCGTTCATCATCGTTATACAGGTGAGACTTCAATTATAACCGCCGTTATGCCGTGCCCACAAAGTAGGCTCGTCGCTCAGCATGGATAAAACACATGCATGAATATGGATTATACCGTTGACACGTGCAGGTGAGAAAGAGTATAAAGTAAGCTGTTTCAGGAAGGCAGGCTGTGAGAACGGGGCAGAGGAAATAAGAATGGCAAAAAAAGCTGACAAGAACGGGGCCAGACAAACCGTTATGAAAACCATCGGGCATAGCCCCGCAGCTAAGAAGAGCAGGGCAGTAAGAAGACTCAGTCCCACCGGGAGGCCGGAGCCGTCGGGAGGGCAGATGACAGCCCTGCTGGGTGGTTTGCCCGACGGTATATGCATCTTCGATAAGGCAGGTGTAATCACCTACTGCAATCAAAGCTTTTCCTCCATCAGCGGTTTGCCATTCAGGAAGTTGACCGGCCGCAAGCTGAGGAAGAACGTACTCTGGGGAGCGCCGGGAAAAGATGATCAGTTCAGGGAGATGTGGCGCAGGGTTAAGCAAACAGGCCGGCAACTGGAGGTGAATGCCCAGCCCATAACGAGACCGGACCAGCCGATTCGATTTTGGGACCTGAAGCTCACGCCATATTTTTCAAAGAAGAAACGATTCGACGGTATGAACCTGCAGATCAGGGAAGTTACTGAAGAAGCCGGGCTTAGAAACAGAGAACGCCTGTTGACGGACTATTATGCGGCAGCATTGGTGCACCAGTCGATCCAGCCGCTACTGGATGATCTGGTGAGCCTGCTCAAAGATTACAGCCGCTGTCCGTTTGTGCAGATTGTTATTTCGGATGTATACGGCAACAGGACGTTAAAGGCCATGACAGGGCGAAGCCCGGGCCTGTGGGACGCCAATAAAGCCATTTCCCAGCCCGCTGTCGAGATGCTCTTCAGCGAAGCAGGAGCGGAATATTCCTGCGGCGAAACAGGCTCTCTTTGCCTGGGCGATACGCTTGCTATATTAAATGGTCTGGTGGGCAGTCTGAAAAAACTGGTGACTGATGCCACGAATTCTTATGGCTGCAAATCGCTGGCGCTGGTACCAGTCAAACTGGCGGGAAAGATAACAGGATACATTTTGCTGGCCGGGCCCGTTGCCGGAGCTATAACGCCCGACATCGTAGAGACGGTAGAGTTGATTTCAGGCCATTTACAGGTAATAGTTGAGCATGCTGAACTTAAGGATGAGGTACGCAGACAGCGGCAGGGGCTGCTGAAGCAGATGCATGAAAGGGCAGCTCATCTGGAAGCTTTAAGCGAGAGGTTGAAACATGAATCTGCCGAGCGCAAGAAAGCGCAGGAAGAGATGCGGGCACAGAGAGACCTTGCTGTTACGCTCAACGGGATTGAGAAACTTGATGACGCACTGAAGTTGTGCCTGGATACTGCAATTTTGATGTCGGGGATGGACTGCGGAGGTATATATTTGGCCGATCTTGTTGCCGGAGGATTTAATCTGGCGGTATCCAGAGGGCTGTCCGATGATTTCGTCAGGCAAGTCACCTATTATAATGATTCGGAGCCCTACGCCCTTATTTTTAAAAACGGCGTGCCTGTTTATTCACATTACAACGAAATCAATAGGTCCGAAGGCCAGATTCGCCAGGCCGAGGGGCTGAAAGGCGTGGGTATTATACCGGTTATGCACGACGGCAGAGCGGTGGCCTGCCTGAATATAGCCTCACATGTATTCGATGAGATACCCTTCAGCGCCCGCAGCGTAGTCGAGGCCATTGCGGCTGATTTGAGCACCTTCATCGCCCATATTATGGACAGGGAAGCGTTGAAGGAGAGCGAAGAACGTTACCGTACGCTCTTTGCCGGGACTCCCAACCCCATAGTGGTCAAGGATATGGAGGGCAATTACATAGACGGCAATGATGCCGCGCTGGCCTTTTTTGAATGTACGCGTGAAGAATTTCTGGCTATGAACGTAAAAAATACGCTTCCTCCTTACCTCGATGAGGACTGGTATACGAATCTGCGGAAAGTCTGGGAGACGGGAGGGACGGTTGAGCGGGACTATTATGTCTGGGGCAAGATAAAAGTACTGGAACTTACTCTGACACCGTTACATATCCGCGGCCGGAAGATAGTGTTCGGTATAGGCCGTGATGTTACGGAGAGGAAAAAAGCTGAAAAAGAACTGAGGGAATCGGAGGAAAAATACCGGCTGCTGGTGGAAAACGCAGGGGAGGCCATCGCAGTTGTGCAGGACTCCATCGTCAAATTTGTCAACAGCAGGACATTTGAAATTATGCTCCACAGCAGGGAAGAGTTCCTGTCCAGGCCATTTATTGAGTTCATTCATCCGGACGACAGGCAAATGGTGAAGGGATACTATTCAGCCTGGACGAGCCATGAAAAGGCGCCGTCATTGTATCCCTTCAGGTTTATTGATAAGGACGGTTCGATAAAGTGGGCGGAGATGAGGGCGAGCACTTTTAAGTGGGAAGGAAAACCTGCCGTCCTGGTGCTGATGACGGATATCACTGAAAGGCAAAAGGCAGGAGAGGCAGTGAGGCAGAGCGAGGAGCGTTACCGCCTGCTGGCCGAAAATTCTCTGGACGTGATATGGACCTTAGGCCTGGATATGACACCTCTCTATATCAGCCCATCAGTTGAGTTGTATACGGGGCTTAAAGCTGACGAAATAATAGATATCGTTTCGCGCGGTGATGAATATGCCGACAGGCTGGGTATGGATCACAGGGATGTAGAACGTCAGAGGGCTGCCATTAAAGCGCTGTTGGAGGGGGAGGAGGAAATACAGGTCATCGAATACAGAATCAAGGCCGGTGACTGTAAAAGCTACTGGGCACACGAGAAAATGAGTATTCTGCGTGATAGCGGAGGGAAGCCAACCGGGATTATAGGTGTGACACGTGATATCACCGAACAAAAGAAAGTGACGGAAAACCTGATTGTCGCCGACCGGCTTGTTTCCCTTGGTGAGATGGCTGCCGGCCTGGCTCATGAGATCAACAATCCTCTTACCGCAATAATGGGATTTGCCTATTTGCTACAGCAAAATCCCGCCACGTCTTCGGAGATAAGAGAGGATGTGGAGTCTATTTATCAGGAGAGCAAACGGGCGGCCGATGTGATAAAGAATTTCCTATCCTTTTCACGCGGCCACACAACCGAGAAAAAGGCAGAGCAGATAAATATCATGGTTGATAACGTGCTTAAGCTGAGACAGAGCCGTATGCAAAAAGAGAATATCGAGGTGAAGCTGGACCTGGCGGAGGATTTGCCTTCGGTCTATTGCGACCCTGCGCGTATTCAACAGGCTGTACTCAATATCATATTGAACGCAGAGTATTTTATGTACGAGGCCCACCAACGTGGCACGCTCACCATCAAAACACACGTGTACGGAGGCAATATAAGGTTATCAATCAGGGATGACGGCCCCGGAATAGCGCCCGATAAGCTGGACCAAGTGTTTGACCCTTTCTACACTACCAAGCAGACCGGGGAGGGCACAGGGTTGGGTCTCAGTATCTCTCACAGCATAGTGCGTGAGCACGGCGGCAATATCTATATAGAAAGTTCACTGGGCAAAGGAGCCGTTTTTACCATCGAATTGCCTGCCGGGCAGCAAGGTTTGATGTTGTCATAGGTCTGCCGTTGTCAATTTATAGAGTTCTTGAGTAAATCAGTAGCAATAATGCCAACTTCTTCAGCAGCGATGCGGTCATGAACCGGCTTGCCTTCTAAAGCTATCGCAGCTAGCCCGGGACTGTAGTTTAAAACGCCATAAATCTTTACAGCAAGCTTTTCCAGTTCCTGTTTGGTGTGGGTTGCCATACTTTGGGACGACATTTTATTAAGGATAGCACCCACCCGGCCGATGCCCATGCCTTGCGCCATCTGAGCAATTCGCCCGGCCACGATGATGGACTCAAGGGAAGGCTCAACTATGGCCAGTATTGTATCGGCCTGCCGTTCCACTCCCCTGCCGAAGCTCTCAAGGCCCGCCTCCATGTCTAAAATCAACACCTCATTTTCTTTCAGTTCGAGCTTCTCAACTATCTGACGCGATGACTCCGCCAGTGAGCAGGCGCAGCCCTGAAAGGGATCGAGTATCTTCCCGACCATTATAAATCGAATACCATCTACGGCCGAAACGAACTCGGGAGGGATATCATCCATGGAAAAAGACTCCCGCTCTGAGAACGTACCGTCCTCATTAAATAGATCGCTGAGCGCTTGAGGCTCTCCCTTGATTCCCAGCATCCTTCCCAGGCCGGGATTGGACTCGTCGGCGTCGATGACTATCACACTGCGCCCGGCCCCTTTGAGCGCCAAAGCAAGCAGTGTAACCACCGTAGTCTTACCCGAACCCCCTTTGCCGCAAACCGCGATCTTGCTTACGGCGGATTTACGCGGGGCGTGCGCTTTCATATATTCCCGTATCCTTCTGGAAGCTTCCACTTTCTCCTCGGCCGTATTGGCGTAACACAGCCCGCAATCGATACAGGCATCATCATCATAGTACGGCGACCCCAGAGGGCAGTGGAAAAGTCCCATTTTAAGATATCACATCCGGCCCGAAGTACTGCGCCATAATAAAGTTTAATATATGTTCAGCGTCTCCGGCACATGTTCAACCGGACGCACCAGTTTCATGCTTCTGGCGCCGGACTTGCATATTATGTTGCAACTGCCACAACCCCGGCATATCTCGGGGTCGGAAAAAGCTTTCTCGCCTTTGATCCCATCATATGTTTTCATAGTAGTGGCCTGGAACTGGCACCTTTCCACGCAGACTTTACAGCCTTTGCACTTGGCGGGATCGACCACCGAGATAAAGCGGCTTTTCTGGGCGATTTTAATGGCAAGGCAGCAACAGTAGTGGCAGTTGCAGAGGAGCTGAGTTACCTCGCGCTGATTGACGGTTACATGCACGGTTGGCTGCCTGTCGAATTTCTCAATAATGGATATGGCCTCATCGGCGGATATCTTCCTGCCGGTTTTCCTGTCCAGGTTATACTCGGCAGTGCGGTCCAGCGTTAAACATGACTCTTCGGGCACGCCGCACCAGCGGTCAGTGTGGGCTGCCTTGCAGCCACAGCGCAGCACCGCGATCAGGCTGCGGGATTTCAGCAGGGCAGGGGCGTTTTCAAAGGGTTGAACTCCCGGCACGTCCTTAATAGAAGGCCAACGCGGCACGACCCTGAATTCACTGGCATGGCCGGCGGGCAGGTTAGCGGGCTCGGGTTTGGTCATCGGCCCTTCGATAGAACCCCAGAGGTCATAGTAGATCCGGCCCAGGCTTTTATCATAATTGGGATTGCCCAGCGCAGCGTCGTGCAGCTGCATAAAAGTGCGCGCCATGGCGGGGCCTTTTTTGGTGGGAAACACCAGGCCTTTCTCATACAGCTCACGGATATGTTGCATGATAAGTACTTTATCCATGCCCAAAGTGCTGGCAAAGGAATCGGATATCTCAAGCGAACGTCCGGATGAGGGTGGTAAATTTGGATCGGGCAGCGCCGCAACAATCTTGATCTGTTCGGCATTGGCCAGGCAGGCCAGTATCCTGGGCATGATCTCTTTATCGCCGGGAAAGATCCTGTTAGCCAGCTCAAGATAGATGGGCTCGACAGGGAACTGGTTCTCTTCTATGCGAGCCTTGAGCTTAGCATATACTTTGAAAGGGTCTGCCTGTTTCGTCATATGTCGTCTCCTTAATATTGTGGGATCGTTGAAAAAGAGCCATGTATATTGTACAGCAAAATACCGGGCTGCTGGCTGCAGCGGCAGGTTTTCTCATCGGTTACGGATCCGGAAGGACGGACGCCACAAACCCCGTACATCGGATACAGTAACAGTTTTGTCGGTTGGAGTTGAAAAGAGTAAGAGAGACCTCAAAATATAAGTAATAAACACAAATAACTTATAAGGA
>JAFGHL010000086.1 GCA_016930155.1 Dehalococcoidia bacterium
AAGAACTGGTGCAGGAACTACAAAAAAAGGAGGAAACCCGTCAGACTGTTCTAACCTGTTCTGTCCAGTCGTAGGGGTTCACTCCAATAATAGCTAAGATATGCTAGCGTCGCCTTTTCATCATATAGAGGTTCGGTAAGTTCAACCTCTGCAAGATCGATCCATAGAGTATCATGGTATAGTTGCATTACTGCGTATTTTGATCTATTCGGGTTGATCTCTATACTTATTATATTTTGAGCCACTGGGCTGTCGGATGTCTCTTTTACCGACGTTATTTCCTCATCAATGATACATGAGTAAAAAGCGGGATTATTGGTGAGCGCTGCGCCAAATAAGAACTTGGTATCCCGTTTCGCAGATGCCAATTTTTCAAGCACGATTTGTAAAAGGACCCCTCGTGCACCTGCTGCAATTGTCTGTGCTTCATCAACGACCACAATATCAAAAGCCATTTCTGGAACATCAGTAAGCAATACATGAGTTCTCTCTTGAGTAAGTACGTAAATGCCGCAGTCCATCGCCAACTCTTTTGGTGTTTGAGGAATTGTCGAAATCTGATATCCTTTTCCCAGCCTTCCAAACCAGTTGCTAAATACCTCTGAGACTTGGCCAATAAGCGCTCGCGTGGGTACGATATATAATATGAATCTTGTCGTACCGGCAAGCATTTCATTTATCAAAAACCGCTGTAATGCAAACGATTTTCCTGCCGACGTTATAGCGCTGACTGATACGTTCTTATGATCTGAAAATTCATGCCAAAGCCGTCTTTGGAAGTCCGTCAAAACTATTTCATCTTGACCTAACGTGATGGTATTATCAAGCTCATGTCCAATCAATTCGTAGAGCGCCATCGAAGGCAGGTTGTATTGCTTGCTCGTTTTCAGATTGTTAAACATGAAATCGATTGCAGGGAAATTACCCAGTTTGCCCAATATGATATGTAGAATATTTTCCAAGTTAGGAAAATTCAGAGGAAATAGATTCAGACAAGCAATCGCAATGCGATAAGCCGCCCGCCTATGATCCGGAGCCTCAGAATCCGCCAGTATGGCGGCTGTTTTTATGAGACGTAGCGCTTCCTCTTCACTGGGCATGTTATGAGGAGTTGTGCCAAGAATGGAGTAATAGACATTAGAAAAATTTAAATTCGATAGTTCTTTTTGAAATTGTTGATGGTTCCATACTCTGCTGCTTAACTTGTGTATGAAAGCTGACTCGTTCATTGAGTTAATCCTGCTAATGTGATCACTAACGTATTAATCGTCCGCGTCCGCATCTTCGAAATAGGGCAAACCGACTTTACAGCAAAATAGTTTTCGGAATTGCTGTTTATCAACGAGGGGCAGTAAGAAAAAATGAAAACGAAGATGTTCGATACCTTTTGCCTTTATTTTATCTGTAAAGAGTTCGCAGGCTGATTTTATTCTATCTACGTAACCTGTTTTGAAATTTTCTTCAATGTCGCTGGGATCGGAGGGCAAGGTTTTGTAGAACTCCCAGTCCCAAATTGCCAGACAGGCATTTATTTCATGTAGATTGGCATAATGCTGCGTATATGGATCTAAAAATGACATCAGTGCCTCCATAGCATCCTCATCCACGATATCCGCATGTTTTTTTATAATGTTGATATCAAAATCACGCGGGATCAATCCAGTTTCACTATCCGGCGTATTAAATTTGTGCACTGATTCCACTATTTTGTCTAGCGCACCAGCAAGCTCCTTGTAAAGTTTTGCTTCTCCCCAGTAGAGATTAAGTGACTTGGTATCATTTTGATATCTCATATGTATTGCGTCGCTGCCATACACTTCCATATTTGCATTTGTCTTTAAATACATTTTGGCCACGATGCGAGGTGCCTGAAGAAGCCCTTCCAACAATACAAATAGCACAAGTTCTCCCGGCTCCCCTGATCTGGTGTTTTTCTTTTTTGCCTTTATAAACAGGTCTCTCGCCGCGTCAGAAAGTTCAATGATATATTTTTTATTGTTGGTTACTTTGAATTTAGCGACACGATCATTTATGAAGTCGCGTTGAAGACAGAAATCTGTGATTTTATCGTATATAATTTGTACGAATTCGTCTTGCGTAGGATTACTATCTCGAAATGCAACATAACAGAAAGTCCCTTCGGCCTTTATCCCACATGTGTCCCAACTAAATTCTATTTGCTTTAGTCTAGCATCAAGGCCATCGTAGTTTCCCACCAAGCCAACGTTAGATAGTTTCGAAACGTCAACCTCATCCATAATAGTGCGTACCCGTTAACATAATAAGCGTTAATCCGCGTATTTACAAGCACATCATCTTTGAAGAATGCCTTACAAATAGTAATTAGCTTATATGTAGTGGTCGGTATATGGCGTTAATTTAACAGGTACTAAAATATCTCCCACCGCGGTTCCGTTTACAATCCTACGCAGGTACTGCACAACTAGTTCGTTATCGTTTTCCCACAAACATCAACACCCACACCGTCGCCACTACCACCGAAATAGAGCCGACGCAGAAAGGTATGGTAGGGAAGTTAATTAACAGCACCAGCCTGAGATGAGGCTGACAATAAGTCTGGCGATGCATGCGGTACCACATGGATATGCATAAACTCCCAGCCCGATATTTCCCTGCCAAGATCGATCGAACATATGATCGAACGGTTTATTGAGATCCATGGGAAAAACATCTATAAGCGTTCAGATTGATATGGACAGGCTTCAATGGGGCGTCTTTATTTGCACCTGGTGCGTATAAACAGCAGTGGCCCCGCTCTGTAAAGCAGCCTTTACCGTTAGAGGATAGAGGACATTATCGCTGAATCCCCCACCGATCATAATGAGTTTCTGGCTGATGCTTGCGTTAGGCATCAAGGGCGTCGATGGGGAAACGTCGAAATTGAAATCGAAAGACCTGCCCGCCACCACGGTAGCCGTTAAAGCGGTGATAGGCTCGGTGGACACATTTTTGAGGGTGATATCCACCGTCGGCCCACCCGGCGTAATCGGCGGGATGGGACCCGTCACGGATAGGATTTCCACAGCCTGATTCTGTGCACCATTATTACATGCTGCTCCCCCAAAGAAGATCATCGCAATTGCAAGAATGATAACCAGGAAACTGGCTAGTACACCGGTTCCGGCCGGCTGAATATATTTCATATTAAATTTATAGCTAACCGCGCTTTCGTGGTTTCTTGGGCATTCGAAAGCGGGGCGAGATAGTGGTATAACCACATTTCATGCATCGCCACCGCTGTTGCCTGTCGTATTTCCCAAATTTGATCATATCCCTACTAAAACATTTAGGGCAAACCATTATTATGCTCCAATGTTATCTCATGTTGTCTTATGCTCTAAATTGAACGTCTTTACTATTGTTTTATTATTTGACACGCTGTGAAAAACATGTTAATATCCAAATTAATGATAGCAGAAATCGATATCGAGTTATACGCATGAGCATTAAACAATTTTTTGTTTCTGCCATAATCCTGGGATTAACGGGAACTATCGTGTGGTACACCGGACTTTTTATTCTGGAGGCTAGTACTGTGGTACAGAAAGGCGATTGGTATTTCACGATCCTATTAGCCTTGCCACAGTGGGCTGTCTTTTCCATACTGGCTTTTGGATTTTTCTTATTAGTTTTTGGTATGGGGCTATTCTTGAATAAAATCAAAATTTAAACCTCCCGAAAGATTATTGGGCGAAAGAGGAGCAGTTATGATTCGTAAAAAATGGACAAAGCTGACAACACAAAATCTTAAGAAAGTTCCACCTGCTCCTGGTGCATATGAGTTAGCAAGCCGAAACAAAAAACAAATAGACACAGGTGGAAGCAACACAAGCCTACACAGGCGGTTACCTGAAAAAAGGAAAATCCGTAATACCGCAGCCTATTTCAGGTACGATGTCGCTTCATTTTTTAGATCAGGATTTGATTTAGAAGCGGAGTATAGTAGGAGATTCCAAAAGAAACACGGACGAAAACCCAAGTATACTAAACGTTCTCCCAGCATATTCAACCTCTTCGGATGATAATTTGATAGTGACTGATGTAGTAACTCCGTCCCATCCTACTATGTCATAAAGTTGTACGTTTTCGCCTAGGGATTCTATCGATCGAGGCTACTCGTTGGTTTAGATATTTCAAAGTATTAATTGAAATTGAATGGAGATTTGTCTTGGGATGCTTGCGGTTCTGTATAGCTTCGCTAGCAATCAGTCCCGGACCATTAAATATTTCATCGAATGATCCATCATGATTAATCTTGATACCCAAGTAGTAATCAGGTATATGATCTGCGGGAAAAGTTAATGAATTCTTCATCGTCGCTTTTATTTGTACTTGTTTGCCATCTGGAGTTACTGCATCGTGGTGTTTAGTAAGACCCGGGTGCAAAGCTATATCATACACATTTTCCACAAGAATCTCGCCTAAATCACCCACAAGTCGACCGTCAAGAGTAAAATTTTTCTTGGGGTATGTATTTTGCAGACGCTTTACAATCCCCAGCAATTGTTTTATGGCGGCAGGGACTATCGTATTCATTATCTTTCCTCCGTCCAAGCTACATTTCAGGTTGTTTACCATCTGACATCGATATTAGACACAGTGCCCATGGGTTCCCAGATTGGCCCCAGATCGGCTTTCTCTTTATCCAGGCCGGCCTCTTCCGATTTCAGCAGGTAAAGCGACATCTGGAGCCGGCCTTTCCATTCAGCGACACGGCGGGCCTCGCTGCTGCCGGCTATGAATGTGGTCCCGCCCACCCAGTGGTTGAATTCCTCCACTTCGGCGTTGTAGGCCTCTACCTTTTTATTGAAGTCGGCTACCTTTTCTTCGAAGTCGCGGCGCATGGCGCTGTAGCTCTCGTAATATGCATACTCGGGGGAAGGGTTGACACTCAGGCTGATGAAGCCGAGTTCCCTGCCTTTCTCAACGTAGGCCACGCGGTCACCTTCGGTAACGGATACGCCGCCGTCCGCTTCAGCCTCCAGTTTGTGCAGCTCCAGGCGATGCTCTTCAGCGGTCTGGCCCGTGGAATCTGTGAAAACCAGGCCGCGGTCGGTGGTATTGAAGGCGTTCACGGCATGGCCGATGGGCTGGCCGGCCAGGTCTACGCCCACCCAGGCCGCCCGGATGCCCGTCTTCTCGGCGTTGTTGTGCACGTCCTGGGCAAACGATCCGCACATGAAATCCTCGTCAACATACTCCATCTCATCCGTCCGGTCGGTCTTAAGGAAGGCCACGACCTGGTCCCATGTAGGATCGGCGGCGGCGGGATTGTTCTGCAGCACCACCCTGAAGCCGTAGGTGCCGTTGTAAGGCAACTGCTGCGTATTGCCCTGGCAGGCCGGAACAATGAGAGATAGCGCTAATGCGGCCATCAGTGCAAACAGCGCGCCCGGCCTGCTCATCGCTGCGGCCCGCGCAGGCTATAGATGCACCCGCAGTAGTTCTGGCGGTAAAGCTCCCAGCTCTTCGCCATCTCCATCGACCTCTTGAAACCGTCCTTCTTCTTGAAGTCCCTCGCCATGTACCTGTCTCCGCCTATCTCTTTGCCGATGCGGTTGATCTCCGCCGCCTGCTTGTGCGGGCTGATGGTCAGCGTGGAGGTGAAGATATCCGCCCCCGTCTCCCGCATAAAATCGAAGGTCTTGGCGAGGCGCCGACGATAGCAGATTGAACAGCGCGCCCCGCCCTCCGGCTCATTCCCCATCCCCGCTGTCGCCGCATTCCAGTTTTCGATGTCGTATGGCCCGGCCACCAGTTCGAATTTAAGCGTATCGGCAACTCGCTGCGCGGCCTCCAGCCTCAGGTGGTACTCCTCTTCGGGGTAGATATTGGGATTATAGAAATAGCCGGTGACCTGATGGCCCTCGTTTAAAAGCACATCGGCGGCGCCCGCCGCGCAGACGCCGCAGCAGATATGCAGCACTATTTTCATCGGCTTAACGCTGACGCGTGCCTCAGGATTTCTTGGCTTTGGTCCTTTCCTCCAGCCGCTGCTGGATCCTGGTAATAAACTCGGGATCGGAGAAGCCCAGGCTCTGCGCCATGCCGGCGCATTCCAGACCGTCGGCCACGCTCATGTTCATGCTCATATCGATGTTGCGCTTGGCCAGGCCCACGCCGATGGGGCCGTTACAGACTATTTCTTTTGCCCAGTCGATGCCGGTTTTCTCCAGGTCCTCCAGCTTGACCACTTCGTTGACCATCCCCCATCTCTCTGCCTTCTCGGCGCCAATAGTCTTGCCGGTCAGTATCAGCTCCTTGGCCCTGCCCACGCCCACTATGCGCGGCAAACGCTGGCTGGCGCCGTCGTCGGGCACCAGTCCCATCACTACCTCTGGTATACTGAACGTGGTCTCGGGGCTGCATATCCTCAGGTCGCAGGCCAGAGCCATCTCGCAGGCGATGCCGAAGCAGAAGTTGTGGATCAGCGCGATGACCGCCTTCTCCAGATATTCGATCTCGTTGTAAGCCCGCTGTGCCATCCTCACGAACCTGCGGATATCCTGCTGGCTCCCGCCGGCCTGGAAGGCGGTCAGGTCCGTCCCAGCCGAGAACCCCTTGCCCTCGCCCGAGAGCAGAACGGCCCCGACGCCGGGACGCGACGCCACCTCTGCGAAACATTTCTCGATGTCCCAGAACATCTGGGGGTTGATGGCGTTCCTTTTATCAGGCCTGTTGAGTTTTACGTGGAGAATGCCGTCCTTTTCGGTGCAGGCAAGAGTCTCGAATTGCATGATGCGATCTCCTTAAATATTATTGTGGGACTGATGTCACCTGTGCCGTACAACAACCCTAATTAAAATAGCTGTCGCGGCCACGGAATGTCAAGCACATATCCGTCGCCGGACAGCTATTCGAAGGACCGATGCCGGCTTATCAAGGAGACCGGACACCCTGTGTCGCAGTCGGTTTCTCAGGCCTTTTTGCTCTTCACCCTGTCGAGAAAGCGCTGCTCGACCCTTTTGATGAAGTTGGGATCGGACATCGCCAAGCTCTGCGCCATGCCGGCGCATTCCAGCGCGTCATAAATGCTCATGTTATAGCTCATATCGATGTTGCGTTTAGCCAGCCCTACGCTGACCATGCCGTTGCTCATGATCTCTTTGGCCCAGGCGATGCCTGTTTTCTCCAGGTCCTCGAATTTGGCGATCTCGTTGACCAGTCCCCAGCGCTCGGCCTTCTCCGCGCCAATAGTCTTGCCGGTCAATATCAGCTCCTTGGCCCGGCCCACGCCTATCACGCGGGAGAGACGCTGGCTGCCGCCGCCGTCCGGCACCATGCCCATGTTGACCTCGGGTATGTTGAAGGTGGCGTCGGGCGTGCAGATTCTCAGATCGCAGGCCAGCGCCATCTCCAGCGCTCCGCCGAAGCAGTAATTATGTATCAGGGCGATCACCGGCTTCTCCAGCAGCTCTATCTCGTTGAACATGGCCTGGAACATGCGGACGCCCCGGCGCAGGTCCGCGGCGCTCATCCCCACCTGGAACGAGTTCAGGTCGGTGCCGCCCGAGAAGCATTTCCCCTCGCCGGACAGCAGCACGACCTCCACCGAGGCCCCGGTCGCCACCTCGGCAAAGCACTGCTGAACTTCTTTAATCAGCTCGAAGTTCATGGCGTTCCTCTTCTCGGGCCTGTTTAATTTAACGCTGAGGATGCCGTCCTTTTCGCTGTGGGCAACTGTCTTGAATTGCATTTCCGTCTCCTTTTTATTATTTCTTTATAATCTTTGACCGCAGCCGGTTTTCAGCCGGATGCGCCTTTGTGCGGTTTGGGTGGAGTGCAGAAGAGGATGAGGACCACGCCGATCAGGCCGCCTGCGCAGCCGATGAGCATGGCCGCATCGTAGTTGCCGTAGATATCGAACATGAAGCCGGCGAAGGCCGGCGAAGTGAACTGAAAGATCGAATTGACCGGGTTGGTGATCCTGCTGATGCTGGGGAAGGAGGCCGCCCCAAAGTAGTTGCCCACTATCAGTGGCGTCGCCACATAGGCGGCCCCGAAGCCGAAGCCCGACAGCAGCGGGAAAATATAGGCGGCCCACAGGCTGTCTTTCGAGGCGATGGTGAAAAGCACTCCGCCCAACAGCAGTGAGAAGCCGGCGATAGCTATCAGGTAACGGGCCTCTATTTTCTCGCCCAGGAATGATATGCTCAGGCGCCCGATGATGCTGCAGGCCAGTATCAGCCCGTAGATAAAGGCGGGGTGGAATATAAGCTGAGGGTCGGCGGGCGAGAAGCCGCGGTCAAGCATGTGGGCGGGGGTCTGCGTCAGCACCGCCTGCCAGAGGAAATAGATCAGGCCCGTGGCGCCAACGATCAGCCAGAGAGCGCGTGTCCTGACGGCGTCCCGGAAATTCCAGTTAAAAGGGGTGCGGTAGGTCCTGATGAGCCTGTGCCTGGCATGGGCGATGGCCGTCTGCTCGGCCTGGGGAGAAAGGCCGTCCGGGTGCTGCCCCAGGTCCTCGGGACGGTTGCGCACCGCGACCAGGGCTATGACGGCGCCGGCCAGGCAGGCTATGGCTATGGCGTACCAGCCCACGCGCCAGTCATTGCCGAAGCTGACGATGCAGTTGCTTATGATCTGCGGGTAGATGAAGCCTCCGATGGCGCCCCCGCCCAGCACCAGTCCCAGCGCCAGCGCCCGGTGCACGTTGAACCACAGCAGCACCAGGGCCTGCACGGGTACGACAGAGCTGAAGGAGAGCCCCAGGCCCACGAAGAAACAGATGACCCAGTACACGACAGGGTACGAATGCCCGAAGATGGTTGCACAGATCTGCGCCAGCCACGCCATCAGCACGCAGAAAACCGCGATGATTACGCCGCCGATGGCCAGTGTCTTCCTCGGGCCGAAACGGTTGATCAGCCAGGGTATGACCAGCGCGCCCATGCCCAGCATGATTCCGATTATGGAGTAGCCGACGTTCACCTCCCCGCGCTGCCAGCCCAGGTCCTGCACCATAAAGGTATAGATGACGGGCGGCCCGTAAAGCGCGAAGCCGATGGGGATGGAGTATACCAGGCAGAGGATGGGAAGCAGCCACCAGCCGTAAAAGCCGGCGCCCTCTCTTTTTACAGACATGGAACGTATCTCCGCATAGCCGTCGCTGACCTGTCAGTGAAGAGCAATTATATCACCAACAGTGGCGCAGGATAACGCAGGCGGCTCAGCATTGAGGCGTATGAAAAGATGCGCAAAAGCGCAACTGCAGGTTAAGCATATTGGCGGATGGCATTAATAGTCTGCAGTGCTAAATTATAAGCAGCCTGGGGAAGAACCAGGGACAGGAGGTAAACAAAATGGCCAGGACAGCAGAAAAAGTTGAGACGGCGCCTGAGGTCAGCGCAGAGAGGGGGGTCAATTTCTGGACCGATAAGACTCCGTGCTGGGAGATGTCGCACTGCACCAACATGGTTAAATCCGAATGTCCGGCATTCAAATACCAGTTCCTGCCCTGCTGGGAGATCGAAGGCACCTACTGCAAGCTGGACGATTACGGAGCGAACGGCAAAGACACCAGCATATGCGAGGTCTGCCGGATCTACAAGACCTACGGCGGAGGCCGCCCCATCCAGTTGAAGCTGCTTGGCCGTGGCATCAACACTTCACTGAAAGATTTGGAAAAGGTTAAGATAGCCTGAGTTGAATCCCTGACATACGGGGCTAAATCCCCCCTTCTCGAGAAGGGGGGATTTTTTATTGTCCGGTAAAAACCCCCGACACTTGCGCTTTTGCGCAAAAGCAGATTAAGCGTTAAAGCGGATGGCGCTACGCAGGGGCCATGTTAAATTGTTAATGTACACAAAGAGTACTGAACACAGGAGGATAAGACAATGGCTGAGACTAAAGTGAATGTTAAGAAGGAAACCTCGGTAAAAGAGGAGCAAGGCGTCAATTTCTGGACGGACAAATCGCCGTGCTGGGAGCTCTGCAACTGCCCCGAGATGATCAAGAGCGAATGCCCGGTTGATAAATATCAGTTCCTGCCCTGCTGGCAGATCGAGGGAACATACTGCAAATTGGACGACAAGGGCGCCACCGGACGCGATACCAGCATCTGCGAAACCTGCCGGGTTTACAAGAAGTACGGCAACGGCGAGCCGATCGTACTTAAGCTCTTCGGCAAGGGCATCGATACCCACATCAAAGAGCTGGATAAAATAGCCAAATAAACAACAGCCGTATGTAATTAAAAGGGGCCGGCCAATTGGCCGGCCCCTTTCTGTTGTAATGTGTTTCTCTAAGGCTCTCCCGGCGGGCCGATCTCGGCCAGCGCATCCCTGAGTTGCCTGAGGTTGACGATGTCGTCCCTGTTGTAGCGGAGTAGCAGATCGAGGGCATCGAGATCAGCGTGTTTTTTATACTTCTCCCAAAGACATATCGCGTCCATGCCGTTGAGCCCTTCGGTCTCCCTGGAGATGCCGAGGTGCTGCAGCACCCGCTTGAAGCCTCCTCGCAGGTTATGGTCCCAGCATTTATACATAAGGTCGGTATGCCGGTGCATGCGCTCTAAATCCGGCCCCAGGCAGGTGCGGATGAAAGGGATGTCGAAGCGGCTGCCGTTGTAGGTGTACATGTGCTCGGTACCCTTCATGGCTTCCAGCAGGTTGTCGCAGGAGAGGCTGCTGTCGTAAAGCTGTACAAGCCTGCCGTCGTCGCCGTTGCAGAAATAGATACCGACGACGGTTATCCCGCTTTCATGCGGGTACAGTCCCGTCGTCTCGATATCCAGGTACGCTTCCGGGTAGCCGATCATGATAGGTCCTTATTGTGATTATGCGCAGCAGCCGGCCCTTGACCTGATGAACAGGATGAAGGCGCCCAGGCCGAAGAGTATGGCCGCCACGTCGCTCAGGCAGCCGATAAACGGGATTACGGAGATGATATAGAGGACGAGCAGGCCCAGGGCCAGCGCCCCGATGTTAGGCCCCAACGCTGTGTTGTCGGCGCGCTGCCGCAGCATCCATTTGCCGAGGAACAGCGCTATGAAGATAGAGGCCAGGTAAACGGCCAGCATATAGACGGCCAGTACGATCAGGCCGAGAGGTATGGCGATGATCAGCAAGAAGGTTACTACTATGGCGATCGGAACCAGCACGAAGAAGAGGGCGCCGTAGCCAAGGCAGGGCCAGGGTTTGTTTTTCAGCGTGACTATTAGTCCGGGTACATATTTGCCGACTATTAGAATCATGATGATTCCGGTCAGCAGTGTAGCGACGTACTTGAACAGGGCGATTATTATGAGCAATACCGCGATAAATATGACGATGCCGAAAGCCGCCAGGCCTGCGACCTGGCCCGCGGATTGGCCGGTAGTCGAGGACTCGGGCGGCGGAGGGATTATATGGTCTATCTTGCCCCCGACCCAGGCCCCTTCGCCCTGTACAGCAGCCTTCTTGGATTTATAGGTAAGGTCGCCGGATATGCTGGCGGACGGCTCCAGCGTGAGAGTGCCGCATTCTACATTAACATTGCCGCCCACGCTGCTGCTGATAATGAAGTCGCCGGCGCTGCCGCGTATGTCCTTACCTACCGGCCCACCAACGTTGACCGTCGCTGCAGCCGGGAGAAAGTCCCGCCCCACCGAGCCGGCGCTTGTAACATTGATCTGAGAAGCGGCGGCCACAAGGTCGCCGCCGATTTTGCCGTCGATATAGATGGTCGAAGCTGCTACTCGGAAGGAGTCGCGCACTTCTCCATCGACCGTGATGTAATTGGCGGCGCCGTTGAAGTTGCCGTTGATCGGGCCGTTGATATTGATGTGGTCAGCGAAGGCGATGACATCTCCGTTGACGATGCCGTCAATTGTGATGCCCGAGCCGAAAAGGTAAAGGTCGTCGTTGACGACCTCCTCCGCGGGTATGACCAGCGTTTGGCCCTGCCGAACATCGGCAGCAGCGGCCGGCATAGTTAAGAGTATTGTAATTATCAGCACTGCGGCCAGCAGTGCGAGGAACCTGCCTGCTTTTGCGAACATAGCCTGCCTCCTTCAATCCGGTTTGATTAAATTCAATTCTTGCATATTTATGAAGGCTGTTCAACCGCCGGCGGACCCGGCTGTCGGATGGGCTTCCCTTCCCGCTGCATCTTGACGTAGCTGAACTTGGCGAAAAAGAGCAGCACATAGGCAGTCAGGTAGATGAACATCAGCAGCACGATGACTGAGCTGATCGGTCCGTAGACCAGGTTATACTGCGCGAAGTTTTTCACATACCAGACGAAGGCGAACCTGACGATTTCAAAGCCGATGGTGGCCAGTAGCGCGCCCAACCATATATGCCGCCATCGGGGTCGGATGCTGGGTATGAAATGATAGAGAAAGAGTATGACTCCGTATGCCAGTATGCCGCTCAACAGCATGAAAACCAGCTTGGCGAAAAGGCTGGTGCGGGTGAATTTGAAGACCCACAGCTGCATCTGGGACTCATGCATATACTGGACGGTGGTGGTAAGCCAGGTGAAGGTCAGCAGGGCTATGATGGCCAGCACCAGCATGCTGATATTCATAATCTGGCCTTTGACGAAGGTCTGGCTGGAAGGCACGCCCCAGGCGCGGTTGAGCGCGTTGCGCAAAGCATCGAAAAAGGACAGCGCGCTCCAGATAAATATCAATAATGCTATAATCCCCGTCGCCCCACGCGCCCTGATCACGCCATCCAGGGTGGTTACAATCAGGTTCCTGGCCACGGGAATGAGTGTGCCCAGGGCGGTGATGACCTGGCTTTCAACCTCCTCCTCGGACATCAGAAAGCCGACTATGGAAAAGAGCGCCAGGGCGAAGGGAAATAATGAAAACAGCAGGGTGTAAGCCACGGCCGCCGCCAGAAGCCTGCCGTTATCGGCGCTGAACTCATCATACGTGGTCAACAGTAAAGAGATCGCCCGGTTGTTTTTGACGGCCGCCCATAAATTCATGGACCTCTCCTCGGATATAAATAGCCAACGGCGGGAGCGGCTATATGTTATCAGATTTCACCGATGGCGTGCGGGCTTTACGCAAGGGCGGCCTGTTTACAGTAGAATAGGTTGCAGGGAATCGATAAGGAGGATTGTCATGGAGGAACAACAGAAAGATCAGAAGAAATCCGCCGCCGATAACCTCGGCGATATGTTCGACGCCCTGGGTGACGCTATGGGGCAGATCTTCAACGACCCGAAGCTGAAAGATAAGGCGCGCGACCTGGGCAGGGCGGCTAAAGAATCGGCTGAAACCCTGCATGAGCGCTTCAAGGATGAAGAGGTCAGGGCCAAGTTCAAGGACGTGGGCAAGGCGGCCCAGGCCTTCGGCAAGAACGTGGCGGATATATTCGTCGAAGATACAAGCAAGGGCGGCAACGGCGATAAACCTCCTATCGATAAGTAACGGGTCATCGCGAGGGCCGCAGGTCCGCGGTAATCCTGCATACTATTGGATAGTACGGGATTGCATCTGCGCTTCTAATAAAGGAGGGAGGAGTAAATTATGAGTCCGCGCTGCCGGCAGCGCCTTTCTGGGCGGCCTGGGTATAGGCCACCGCCGCCGCCACCGCCGCCGCCCGTTTGCTGTCGTCGAATACCTGAGACAGCTTCTCCTCCAGCGGCTTCTCCCGAGCCATAATAGCTTGCATATCGTCGATCAGCGTCGTCTCCTGGGTGATGAAATGCGTCCCCAGTTCGCCGCTGCGGAAGCGGGCGTTCTCCATGACCGCTTTGTGGAAAGGTATGTTGGTCTTAACACCCACTATCACGTACTCATAGAGGGCGCGCCTCATTCTTTCGATTGCCTCGTCCCTGTTGCGGCCCCAGGCCACAAGCTTGGAGATCATGGGGTCGTAGTTGGGTGAGACGGTATAGCGCGTGTGCACACCGCTGTCGACGCGTATGCCCACGCCGCCCGGCGAGCGGTACCCGCGCAGCTTGCCCGGAGAGGGCGCGAAGTTGTTGAGCGGGTCCTCGGCGTTGATGCGGCACTCGATGGCCCAGCCGTTCATACGGACGTCCTCCTGCTTCACACTGAGGCGCCGGCCGGACGCGATCAGCAGCTGCTCCTTGACGATATCGACGCCCGTCACCATCTCGGTCACGGGATGCTCGACCTGGATGCGCGTGTTCATCTCCATGAAATAGAACTCGCCCTGGGAGAAGATGAACTCGATGGTGCCGGCGTTCTCATACTTGATCTGCCTGGCCGCCCGCACCGCCACATCTCCCATCCTGGCGCGCAGCTCCGGCGTCAGGGCGGGTGAGGGAGCTTCCTCGATCAGCTTCTGGTGCCTGCGCTGGATGGAGCACTCGCGCTCACCCAGATGGATGACATTGCCGTGGCCGTCGGCCAGTATCTGAACCTCGATATGGCGCGGGCTCTGGATGTACTTCTCGATGTATATCTCCGGCAGGCCGAATGTGCTGGCGGCTATTTTGCTGGAGCTCTCCAGCCCCTTTTTCAGGTCGGCCTCGCTGTTAACGATAGTCATGCCGATGCCGCCCCCGCCGCCCGAAGGCTTGATTATGATGGGATAGCCGATTTTGGCGGCTATTTTTTTGGCTTCGTCGAAATCGCTGACTGCGTCCTTCGTTCCCGGCGTGATGGGTACGTCTGCTTTGCTCATCTCCTTACGCGCCGCTATTTTGCTGCCCATCAACTCGATCACACGGCTGGAGGGTCCGATGAACTTGATACCCTCGCGCTCGCAGGAATAGGCGAAGCCGGGATTCTCGGCCAGGAATCCGTATCCCGGGTGTATGCCGTCCGCGCCGCTCTCTTTAGCGGTGGCGATGATTTTCTTGATGTTGAGGTAGCTCTCAATGGCCGGCGGCGCGCCTATGTAGTAGGCCTCGTCGGCGTACTTGGCGAAAATGGCGTCCCGGTCCGCCTCGGAGTATACGGCCACTGTGCGTATGCCCAGCTCGCGGCAGGCGCGCATCACGCGTATGGCAATCTCACCACGGTTGGCGACCAGCACCTTCTTTAACATTCGGTTTCTCTCATCCTGCAATTCACAATAGGTCATTGCGAGGAGCC